>JAGHTS010000112.1 GCA_018065225.1 Candidatus Phascolarctobacterium caballi | reverse complement strand
ATATATATGTTTTTCAAGATTATATTTGAGGAGGTTTATTATGCCATTAGTTACTTCAACTGAAATGTTCAAAAAGGCGTATGAAGGTCATTATGCCGTGGGGGCATTCAACGTGAATAATATGGAAATTATTCAGGGGATTGTGGATGCTGCCAAACAGGAAGAATCACCTTTGATTTTGCAGGTTAGTGCAGGGGCCAGAAAATATGCCAAACACCTTTACTTGATTAAATTGGTGGAGGCGGCGGTAGAGGATACCGGTTTACCTATTTGTTTGCATTTGGACCATGGTGAAGATTTTGAAATTTGCAAGGCGTGTGTTGATGGCGGTTTTACGTCGGTGATGATTGATGGCAGCAAGCATCCTTTTGAAGAAAATATTGCGTTGACAAAACAGGTTGTTGATTATGCTCACGCACACGGTGTGGTTGTTGAGGCGGAATTGGGCAAATTGGCGGGGGTGGAGGATGCGGTTAAGGTTAACACAAAGGACGCAACTTATACTGACCCCGACCAAGCGGTAGAGTTTGTGGAACGTACAGGTGTTGATTCTTTGGCGATTGCTATTGGAACAAGTCACGGAGCATATAAGTTTAAAGGAAAACCTGAATTGGATTTCGCCCGTTTGGAAAAAATCACCAATTTGTTGCCGGGATTCCCGTTGGTTTTGCATGGGGCATCTACGGTTATTCCCGAATTTGTGGCAGAGTGCAACAAATATGGCGGGCAACTGGATGGGGCACAGGGAGTGCCGGAAGATATGTTGCTAAAAGCAGGAAAATATGGTGTTTGCAAGATTAATATTGATACAGATTTAAGGTTGGCAATGACTGCCAGCGTGCGTAAATATTTGGTGGAGCATCCTGCAGATTTTGACCCGCGTGCTTATCTTAAACCTGCGCGTCAGGCAATTATGGATATGGTTTCCCACAAGATGCGGGATGTGTTAAATTCCAGTCACAGGTTATAATGCCGTTACATACAAAAAGACCGTACAGTTTGTACGGTCTTTTTGCTTTAAGGAGAAAAATTATGAACTTGATAATAGCGTTTTATTCAAATAACGCAAATTGTCCGGATTTGCTATGAATATGCTATTGAATTTGACAACTCAAAAAGATTTTTGAGTTTTAACAAAACCTTGTTTTACTGTCGGTTACCTTTCTGATTTACACCTTAATTGTACTAATTCTTAATAAGAAAGTCAAGCGAATTTATAAAATTTCTCTTGATTTTGTTAACTATATACATTACAATATATACCATCAGGGACACTGGACGTTTGGCAATATTGGCAACAAACGTGGTCGGGTCAAGAATTTGTTATGGCATAATGCCAAGAAAGAGGTAAGGGAATGAAACACACAAAAACTGCATTGGTGGCAGCGGTATTGCTATCCGCAATGAGCGTAGGTGTTTGCTCGGCGGGTGACGCAACGGAAAATGCGTCAGGGGAGTTGAAAACTTATTATTTTGACGAGGTGGTGGTAACTGCCAGCGGCAGACCGGAAACTTTGTTTACCACTAAATCAAATACGCAAGTGATAACTGCGGAACAGATTGAAAATATGCACTATAAATCTGTTGAGGAAGCGGTTAAAAATGTTTCGGGTGTACAGATTAACAATTATGGGGTTTATGGTACCGGCAATACTAACGGATTCAGGATTAACGGGTCTAATAAAGTTATTGTTATGGTTGACGGTATCCGTTCTTCTGTTTTGGGTGCCGAGAACAATGTATTGAACGAAATTATGAATGATATGGATGCTATTGAACGTATTGAGATTGTCAAGGGTTCAGGTTCTTTGCTGTACGGTGCGGACGCTGTGGGCGGCGTAATTAATATTGTTACCAAAACGCCTGACAAATTTAAAACTGTTGTCGGTATTGAGGGTGGCTCTTTTAAACATGAAAATTATCATGTAATGACACAAGGAAAATTTGACAAAACATCATATCGTTTGTTTGCCGAAAAATATCATGATGGAAATTATAATGACGGTAATGATAATAAGGTTTATAACAGGCGAAATGGTAGTGATGTAGGTTTGAAATTGGTACATGAATTTAGCAAGGGCAACCAAATTGCTTTGACCTATCGTCATGTGGACGAAGATTTTGGTTACTTGAACCATCTTGGTATGGGCGGCAATGGGGAAATGGAAAGCGGCGAACTGAAACTTGATAATTTCAATATCGCCTTGGACAATTCGCTGAATGACAAATTTACCAATAAATTTGTGTATGATTACAAAAAATTGAAAAATGGTGCTGACGGCGGCGTGGGGCATGGTTTTGACCCTATGGGGTATGGTTGGGCGTATGCTTATGAAACCAATAATTTCAAAGATGTGTTTAATTATCAAAATAAAGACAACACTTTGAGTTTTGGTTTGGAATATATCAAGTCCGAAACTATTGATTATAACAAGTATTATCATACTTATGTTTCTTGGGGTTCAACTTATGAAGAGGCAAAATGTGAAAGCGGAAAATTTATTAAAAATCAAAGCATTTTCTTGCAAGACAACTGGAAATTTGGCAAGGGTTGGGATTTGACTGCCGGTATCCGTTTGGATGATGCGAAAACATCAAGGGTGGATATTGACAAGAATTGGTCAAAGAGCATCAATTTGGGTTATGAATTTAATAAAAATACCAATGCGTATGTTGGCTATAATGATTATTTTTATCTGCCCACGATGGGACAACTTTATAACACTTCGTATGGCAATGATAAATTGGATGCCGCCAAAGGCAAAAATTATGAAATTGGCTTGAACCATAAATTTACGGACAGGGATGTTGTGTCTGCCCATTATTTTTATCGTAAATCGGATAAAGGCATTGATTATACTGGTGGTATGTATGGTGGAGCAGGGGAATATATTAACACCTATGACAATTTGAAATCCCATGGTTTTGATGTTCAATATGACAAGACCTTTGACGGGCATTGGCATGCCAAATTGGGATGGTCAATGCTGACCACGGATGAAGAAAAAACGGGATATTTGCCTAAACAACAATATACATTGGGTGTTGATTATACTGCCAATAAATGGAATGTTGGTTTGGATGTTAAAGGATATGTTGGCAGAAACGGCAAAGGAGTTATGGGTGCTGACCCAATGACTTGGGAACCCCGTTGGGTTGACAAGTATGATATGTTCCCAACTTCCAAATATATGGTTGTTGATTTGGGCGTGAATTACAAAGCAACAAAAAATATCAAAGTTTATGCCAAAGTGAATAATTTGTTTGACAAATATTATGGCGAACAAACAAATGTTGCCTTTGGCAATCCTGGGG
>JAGHTS010000141.1 GCA_018065225.1 Candidatus Phascolarctobacterium caballi | reverse complement strand
CTTTTGGCATTGCCTGTGGCAGCCAAAGAATATTATATTACAGAATACGACTTTACATTAGATATACCTGATTACTATGTGGCAGAAGACACTGCGGCTTTCCCCGAAGAAAGTGACATTGTTTTGGCAATGACCGACCCCAACACCGGAACTAATCTTTTTGTCAAAGTGGGCGGCAGTCAGGAAACAGAAGTTGATGCCAACGAAGTTATTATTTTGAGAAATAATTTGAAAAAATATTTAGACAAACATCATTTAAAACCCTATGCTAACGGAATCACCCCAGTAAAACCGTTTCATATGGGTATGTTTTTTTATTGTCACGCAGGTCACAGTGTTGACCACCTGCTGTTTCAATTTTGCGCCCATAATTTAATTTATACATTGGAAAGTATCCAGCCGCCCAATACATCAAAGGTGGCAGAATTTACCAATATTGTTAAATCAATAACTTGCCTTAAACATTGAAAGGAGTAGCGTATGAGCAGTTTTTCACGGGTCTTGATGGCAACAGACCTGTCCCGCCAGTCCGCAAACATGACTGACGGTCTTACCAGCTTTTGTCCTGATGGTGACACATCCATCGTTTTGGCACACGTCTTTGAAGATGAAGACGATGCCGAACCCCGAGGTAGTCGGTTCAACGAAATTACCTCAAAATTAGAAAACTACCGGCAACAACTTTTACAGGAAGGTTATCACGATATAAAAATCGTCACCACCAAAGGCGACCCGGCAGAAGAAATCCATAAACTTACAGAAGCAAATGATGCAGATTTAATTTTTGTAGCCAGTCACGGCAAAGGATTTATCCGCAGTGCCATTATGGGAACAAGTACCACCTATGATTTGGCAAGGGAATCCTTACAGCCCTTATTTATAGATAAAGATGATGCTGATGCCAAAGAAAACCTGTTAAGCAGTGTTCTGGTGGCAACAGATTTCTCCAAAAAATCTTTGCAGGTACTGAATATTATTCGGGAACTACACGACAAAGTAGAACGGTGCCTGTTCGTCCACGTCATTGAGAACGACGAGTCCAACGAAGATGCAGAAACCTTTTTGCAGGAACTGACAGACGAAATGAAAATGTTTGGCATACCCTCCGAATTTAAAATTGCCAAAGGAGTTGCCAGCCGTGAAATTATCCAAATTGCAGAACAGGAAAAATGCCAAATTATCACAATGGCAAAAACAGGGGCAGGCAACTGTCAGGACGACCCTTTGGGCAGCACCAGCAAAGCCCTGTTGTTAAATGCCGAATGTGCCTTGCTTTTAATGCCCGACATTGACGACGAAGAATAATTACACAAAAATTCTTGACACTCAATATCAAAAACACATATAATGTTATCCGCGACTGTAAGGAGAGATGACCGAGTGGTCGAAGGTGCACGCCTGGAAAGCGTGTGTGCAGGAAACTGTACCAAGGGTTCGAATCCCTTTCTCTCCGCCATATAAAAAATCAACCGCTTTTGCGGTTTTTTTCTTCTCTTTAACACCGTGGCAATCGGATCCGCGCAATGGGAATTTGTGAACCATGTCAGGTCCGGAAGGAAGCAGCATTAAGCAAAGGAACATGTGCCGCGGGCAACCCGGTTGCTGCGGTGTTGAAGGGAAGCATAAAAAATTCCAGTCCTAACGGACCGGAATTTTTTTGCGTTGCTTAAAATAAACCGGTGTCAATCCCAATTCTTCGCCAATTGCCACCGCTTCGGCAATCCGCTTGCCAATATTATTGACGTTGTGGGCATCACTGCCAACCGTAACATACTTACCGCCCAACTCTTTATACCGTCCCAAAAGTCCACGATAACAGTCAACTGCGGATGCCAATTCTATACGCCGTGTATTTATCTCCATAGGAATTTCCCGTTGTGCCAATTCTTTGAACACCGCATCCCACAAATCAGCGGCATCACTCAGCTCCAGTTCCTCATTATATTTCCAGTAACGGGCAATGTAATCAATATGTGCCAAAGCATCTATTTCTGTATGGTTGCGGATACAGGTCAGCATATCTGTCAAATATTCCACCACCACCTGTTGTTTGGTTTTGCCAAGATAATAATGTGGCTCGTAAATATCAATCCGCTTTACACAATGAATACTGCACAATACAAAATCAAAATTCTTGCTAAGTGCCAACACCCTGTTCTTTTCTGCCAAATGGGGTTGCATCCCAATTTCAATCCCGCAAAGCACATCCGGATACTTTTCCAAATTGTCAGCATATTCATTCACGTCAAAATGAAAAGCATCAGGGTTTGTGGGATAATCATAATCCCAATGTTCCGTGACACAAATGCCAATACCCAATTTTTCTGCCTGTGCCGCCGCCTGTTGCACAGTCATAATACTATCCGTACTACATTCACAATGCATATGACAATCAAATAGTTTCATAATTTTCTTCACTTTTTCTTGCGAATATTTGCAATGCTGTCCCCACCCAAACCATAATTGTCTTTATCCACCTCATCAATAACCACCACCGTACTTGCTTTATTTCTCCCCAAAACATCATGAAGCAAGTCTGTAACTCCACTAATTAAAGCAAGTTTTTGTTTTTTTGTAACTTTACCTTCTTTGGTAATTTTAATATTTACATATGGCATCATAAATCCCCTTTTTTATTTTATTTTACCATAAATTCACAATTCGTGATATAATAAAAAAAATTTTGGAGGTTAAAATGTTCAAAAAGTTTTTAATGTTAATTGTTGCCGTAATTTTTTGCAGTTTTACATACAACACCGAGGCAATCGTTGTTGACAAACGCCCTATAACTGTGGGGGTAAGTTACTTGCAGGATAACGAAATTACCAAAGCCATGCTGAACGGAGCCAAAAAGGCAGCCAAAAAATTAAATGCCCAACTGTTTGTCCGTAACGGCAGGGGTGAAACCGATGTACAAATGGCACAAATCCATGACTTAATCGCCCAACAAACCAACTGCCTTGTTGTCATTATAGAAGACCCCAAAGCCAACAGCCGTCTTGCCGAAAATGGTGAACAATCCAACATCCCCGTTGTTTTGGTGGAAAGTAAGATTACTGACAAGCAAGCCGCTTTTAATGCCGCCTACAATGCAGTAGAAGAAGCATGGAACAAAGCAAAATACAATAAAAAAGTTCAACCTGCTTTTTACAGCGGTTATTGATTACACATACAAAAAGCCCTCTCTGACGAGAGGGCTTTTTTATTTGGCTTAATTATTTTGCATAATCAACTGCCCGTGTTTCACGAATAATAACCACTTTGATTTGTCCCGGATATTCCATTTCCGCTTCAATCTTCTTGGCAATATCCCGTGCCAGCAATACACTGGCATCGTCATTGACCTGATCAGGTTTAACCATAATCCTGATTTCCCGACCGGCTTGGACAGCATAACATTTTTCAACCCCTTCAAAGGATTCTGAAATTTCTTCCAACCGAGTTAATCTTTTCAAATAACTTTCCAAAGTTTCCCTACGTGCTCCCGGACGTGCCGCGCTGACCGCATCCGCCGCACTAACCAAAACTGCTTCCACTGTTTTTGCGTCTGTATCGCCATGATGGGCGGCAATAGCATTAATTACCGCATCATTTTCACGGCATTTCTTGGCAACATCCACGCCCAATTCCACGTGGCTGCCTTCAACTTCATGGTCAACCGCCTACCAATATCATGCAACAGGCCGGCACGTTTTGCCAACACCACATCCACGCCTAATTCTGCCGCCATAATACCCGCAAGGTTTGCCACCTCCACAGAATGATTTAACACATTTTGCCCGTAACTGGTACGGTAACGCAAACGTCCCAACAATTTTATTTCCTCAGGAAGCAAACTGCGTACCCCCGCGTCATACATAGCACGCTCACCTGCTTCTTTAATCTTTTGCTCCACTTCTTTTTGCGCTTTGTCAACCATTTCCTCAATACGGGACGGATGAATACGCCCGTCATTGATAAGTTTTTCCAAAGCCAGCCGTGCAACCTCACGGCGGACAGGGTCAAATCCCGAAATAACAATCGCCTCAGGTGTATCGTCAATAATCAGTTCAATACCCGTCAGCATTTCCAACGTACGGATATTACGTCCCTCACGTCCGATAATTCTGCCCTTCATTTCGTCGTTGGGCAACTCCACAACTGAAACTGTAGTTTCCGCCACATGGTCAGCGGCACAACGTTGAATAGCCAAAGAAATAATTTCCCGTGCCTTTTTATCCGCCTCATCCTTTGTCTGCTGTTCCAAATCTTTAATTATCGCAGCAGATTCATGCCTTACTTCTTCTTCCAAAGAATGTAATAATTCGTGTTTGGCTTCGTCTTGGGTCAAACCGCTAATCTTTTCCAAAGTAACCAACTGTTGCTGATACAATGCTTCCGTTTTTGCTTGGGCTGCTTCCAATTGTTTTTCTTTTTCCGCAACTTTTTCTTCTTTCTTTTCATAAGATTCTGCTTTACGGTCAAGATTTTCCTCTTTTTGCTCCAAACGGTGTTCGCTGCGTTGCAATTCCGCCCGACGTTCTTTAACTTCTTTTTCCAGTTCGGAACGCAAGCGGTGGATATCTTCTTTTGCTTCCATCAGCATATCTTTGTTACGTGCAGTAGCATTTTTTTCTGCCTGTACAAGAATATCTTTCGCTTTTTCTTCCGCAGTGGCAATCTTTGCCTCTGCAATATGTTTACGGCCAAAATAACCGGCTGCGCCGCCAATTACAATAGCCAACAAACCAACACCAAATATCTCTAAAATTGTTCTCACCTCCTTCTTTAATAATAAACATACTCAAAAAGTATGACAAAAGCAGGTCATCTAAACATGACCTGCCAATATTCTCGATTGGACGTATATATTTTAAGTAATTATAAGGTGAATGTCAATAATCAGTATCCGCCGCCTGTGTGAATTTACCTAAAACCAAGTCCATATATTTGGGCCCAAAGCCACGGTTTACCATAAATCCTGCCGCCGTTGCCCAAAGTTTTCTTTTGTTTTCAAATTTTTTCCGCCGATATTTTTCAAAAAAGATTTCTGCCGCCGCTTCTGCATGTTGTGCTTCCATTTCGTCTGTAAACTCTGCCAAAACTGCCGCACGGCAATCTGTATCCACCAATTTTTTTGTTAATGTTCCCAACAAATGATTGCGTCCGTAATGCTTTTTACCCAGCCAACTGTGATAAACCGCCATTGCATAGCGTTGTTCATTAATCAGTCCTGCCGCTTTCAGACGGGTGACGGTTTTGTCTGCCTGCTCCTGCGTTGCCCCTTTTAACAGCAACTTTTCTGCCATATCCGCCCCACCGTGCTCCCTTAAAGCCAGCATCCTCAACGCACAATCATACACTGCCTCGTCATCAGAAAAATCTAATTTATTCAACAGGGGTCTCCTCTGCTCCCACCAAATGTGCTACCGCTTTTTCGCGGATGGCTTCTTCCACCTTTTGGGCAATTTCGGGATTCTCCCGCAAAAATTCTTTTGCCTTTTCCCTGCCCTGCCCAATTCTCTGACTGCCATAACTGAACCAAGCGCCGCTCTTTTGAATCAAGTCCATTTCCACTCCCATATCAACCAAACAACCTTCATGGGAAATGCCTGTACCATACATAATGTCAAATTCTGCCTGACGGAAAGGAGGTGCAACCTTATTTTTTACAACCTTTGCTTTCGTACGGGAACCAATAACATCATTGCCGTCCTTAATCGCCTCACCTTTACGTACATCAATCCGTACAGTAGCATAAAACTTTAACGCCCTGCCGCCCGTAGTAACTTCCGGATTGCCATAGGAAATACCGACCTTTTCACGAATTTGGTTAATAAACACAGCCGCACATTTTGATTTGGCAATAATCCCTGTCAGTTTCCGCATTGCCTGACTCATCAGCCGTGCCTGCAAACCCACATGGCTGTCGCCCATTTCCCCCTCAATTTCTGCACGGGGAACCAGTGCCGCCACAGAGTCCACCACCACAATATCAATAGCACCGCTGCGTACCAAAGATTCACAAATTTCCAATGCCTGCTCCCCGTCATCCGGTTGGGAAATAAGCAAATTGTCAATATCCACTCCCAAATGTTTTGCATATTCAGGGTCTAATGCATGCTCCGCATCAATAAATGCCGCATAGCCCCCACGCTTCTGCGTTTCGGCAATAATATGTAATGCCACCGTAGTTTTGCCGCTGGATTCCGGCCCATAAATTTCTGTAATTCTGCCACGGGGGACACCGCCCACACCCAAAGCAATATCCAATGACAATGCGCCTGTCGGCACAACATCAATATTCATTTGTGCGCCCGCTTCACCCAATTTCATAATAGCGCCCTTGCCAAAATCTTTTTCAATTTGCTTTAACGCCAAATCTAATGCCTTGCTCTTGTCCGCATCCATAATTTTCTCCTTTCGCCTTTACCAAAATCATAATATATTTACAAAAAAATTATACCAAATCAACAACCCTATTTCAATTTATTTTCCTGCCAAAATCTTTGCCATTTCCGCTTTGGAAAATTGATATGTAGTATTGCAAAAATCACAATGCGCCTCTGTGATTTCATCCTCTGCCATTTCCTGCAACGTCTTTTTGTCCAAAGATGCCAACGCATTCATGATTTTTTCACGGCTGCAACGGCAACGGAAACCTACAGGGATATTTTCTCTAATATTGACCTGCAAATCCCGACCCAAAATTTCAATAATTTTTTCAGGTGTGTAACCGATTTCCAAAAGTTGGGTGACATAGGGTGTCCGCATCACATTCTTTTCCAGTTGTTCCAAAACCTTGTCTTCCGCCCCCGGCATCGCCTGAATAAAAAACCCCCCCGCCGCCAGCACATCACCGTCAGGCGCCACCAAAACCCCCAACGCCACACTGGCAGGAGTTTGCTCTGATTTATAAAGATAATAGGTCAAATCGTCCGCAATTTCCCCGTTTTTCAGTTCACAAAAACCTGTAAACGGCTCGGCATTTTGCAAATAACGGGTCACAATGATTTTGCCCTGCCCCACAGCACCGCCAACATCCAGTTTGCCATTTTTCAAAGGCAAAAAAATATCGGGGTGTTGCACATAGCCACGAACAAAATTCCCCTCCGCATCCGCAATCACTTCGCCCAAAGGCCCGTCACCGCTCAAACGTATATTTATCCGTTCCCCGTCTTTCATAGTCGCCGCCAACAGTAATGCCCCCGTCATCGCCCTGCCCAAAGCGGCACCGGCAACGTGACTGCAATTATGCATTTTGGCAACTTTGCGTACCAGTTCCGTTGTCCGCAAAGCATAAATGCGTACACCTTCCACTGTGGCTTTTGTCAAATAATCTTGCATAAAGTTTGTGTTATTCCTTTCGGTTATTGTATTTTTATAATTTTAACACTCTATATAGTTGTTTTCAAGAAAGATTGAAATATAAATTACAGAATTTCTTTTACATTCCCGCTTTTACCAATTCAAAATCAAATCGCTTTTCAAAGTGAAAAATGCAGAAATGCAAAATAAATCTCGCGCGAGATTCG
>JAGHTS010000187.1 GCA_018065225.1 Candidatus Phascolarctobacterium caballi | reverse complement strand
GGCAACTACAAGTTTGATATTACGCATATTGTCACAACCAATACAAACATTATCAAATAAGCCAAATAATCTTTGCCATTATATCTTAACTCATACATTCTTGTCCTGCCCCCGCCCCCACGATAACAACGGGCTTCCATCGCCACCGCCAGTTCATCTGCTATGCGAAAGGCCCCAACAAACAACGGCACTAAAAGGGGCAACATATTTTTTATCCTGCCCGCAATACCGCCTTTTACAAAATCTGCCCCCCTTGCTTCCTGTGCTTTGATAATTCTGTCAGTTTCTTCCAATAATGTAGGGATAAACCGCAACGCTATGGTCATCATCATAGCAATTTCGTGTGCAGGCACGCCTATTTTTTTACACGGACGTAACAATTTTTCAATTCCATCCGTCAACACTATGGGTGAAGTGGTAAAAGTAAGCACACTGCTGAACAATAAAAGTAGCAACAATCTTGCCCCCATTTGACCGCCCATTGCCAGCCCCTCTGCCGTTACCGCAAAAAAACGCCATTGCCACACCACTTCATTACCGGGATAAGTAAAAGCATGAATCAACACCGTAATCAAAGCAATAAACCAGATGGGTTTTAAAGATTTAAGTACCATTAACAATGGCAGTTTTGCCAAAAAGATTATCAATAAAGCAAATAAAACCAATAAGCCGTAAGCCAAAGGCGTTTTGGCAAAGAATACTGCCACAATAAAAAACAATGTGCCTAATAATTTAGTGCGGGGGTCTAACTGATGAATAAAACTATCACCCGGGAAATATTGTCCCAGCATAATTTCACTTAACATCAACGCCACCCCTTTGCCTTTTTAATTCCGCTAACCAAAGTGTTAATATCCTTTATTTCTGTCAGTTGCAAACCACGTTTCTGCAACATATTTGTTAATTTGTACAACTCCGGCTCGTCCATTCCCCACATAAGTAACTGCTCCCTCCGTTCCACAAACAATTCCTGTGGCAAACCGTCAAAAGCAATCTGTCCCTTATCCATAACCAAAATGCGTTTGGCATACATTGCCGCTTCTTCCATATTGTGCGTCACAAGAATAATGCCAATGCCTTTTTCCTTATGCAAACTCAAGATTGACTTAAACAATTCTTTACACCCTTTTGGATCAAGTCCCGCACTCGGTTCATCCAAAATCAAATAATCAGGTTGCATAGCCACCACACCGGCAATCGCTACCCGGCGCATCTGCCCACCCGACAAATGCAAAGGATTACGACCTTGAAAACTGTCAAAATCCAAACCTACAAACCGCAAAGCAGACCGTACTGCCTTATCAACTTCGTCAGCGGTCATCCCTTTGTTGCGTGGAGCAAAAGCCACATCTTCGTACACTGTTTCCGCAAACAACTGTTGTTCCGGATACTGAAAAACTATCCCCATTTTTTTACGGGTATCCCTCACAATTTGACCTTTAATGCTCAAATCAATATCGTCAATGCAAACAGAACCTTTCATCGGCTGTAACAAGCCATTCATCAGTTGTACAAGGGTGCTTTTGCCGCTTCCTGTGTGTCCAACCAGTGCCACAAACTCCCCCTGCTGAATTTCCAAATTAATGTTCTTCAATGCTGTATGTGCAAGGGGTGTACCTTTCATATATGTAAATGTAGCGTCAGCCAATTTTATCGACATATTTCTGCAACCAACTCCTCATTACCAATAATCTGTTCGCCAATTTTAATTCCGTCATGGCGTAATTTTGCCGCCACCTGTGCTGCCAAAGGTGATTCAACCGCATATTTTGCCAATTTGTCCGGCTGGCTGAAAACTTCTTTTGCTGTACCCTGCAAAACAATTTTACCCTCATTCATCACAACAACCCTGTCCGCCAACATCGCTTCGTCCATATGATGGGTAATATAGATAATGGTTATACCTTTTTCTTTATTCAAACGGCAAACCGTTTCCACCACCTCACGTCTGCCCTTAGGGTCAAGCATGGCAGTTGGCTCATCCAAAACAATATACTTTGGTGCCAAAGCCAAAATACCCGCAATAGCCAACCTTTGCTTTTGCCCTCCGCTTAAAAGATGGGGCGCCTTTTTGGCATATTCAATCATCTCCACCGTTCCCAATGCCTTACTTACCCTGTCGCAAATTTCCAATCCGGGAACACCGATATTTTCAGGTCCGAAAGCCACATCTTCTTCCACCACCGCCGCCACAATTTGATTGTCGGGGTTTTGAAACACCATCCCCACCCGTTGGCGTATTTCCCAAATTTTGGTTTCTTCCTGTGTATCCATATCATCTACGGTCACAGTGCCTTCCGCAGGCAATAGCAACGCATTGATATGCCGTGCCAAAGTAGATTTTCCACAACCATTGGCACCAATAACGGCTACAAATTCACCCTCAGCAATATCAAGGTCAATACCGTTCAATGCCTTAATTTCCTTACCGTCATTATCTTTATAAATATGTGTCAGATTTTTAATAGAAATCATAATTTATAATTATACCATAAACCAAACTCTTCCTAAAACAATTATCTTATTTCACTTTTCTTTTACATTTCCGCCCTTACAAATTCAAAACCAAATGCCTTTTCAAAACGAAAAGTTCAAAAAGGCAAAGTAAAAATCACGTGATATTTGTTAAATATCACGTGATTTTTAGAACGCATTTTTGTGAAATTTAGCAATTTCAAATCACCTTTGTTTTAATCTTACCACCGTTTCAATATGTGTGGTTTGCGGAAACATATCTACTGGTTGTACTTTATCTATACTATAACCATCAGTCAAAATTACCAAATCCCGTGCCAAGGTTGCAGGATTACAACTTACATAAATTATTTTCTTCGGATTCACATTCATAATTGCCCGCAAAACTTTTTCGTCACAACCTGCCCTTGGGGGGTCAACCACTATCAAATCAGGTTGTACTCCTTTACCCAAAATCAAAGGCAATTCTATCGTTGCATCTCCACACTTAAATGTTACATTATTGATTTTGTTTGCGACAGCATTATTACCCGCATTATTTATTGCCTGCGACACTATTTCAATCCCATAAACTTTTTTTGCTTTGCCTGCCAGTATTAAGGATATTGTCCCCGTACCGCAATAAACATCTATCACAATTTCCGTTCCCGTCAACTCCGCACACTTCTGTACTTCATTATAAAGCACTTCTGCCTGTCCCGTGTTGACTTGAAAAAAACTTTCTGCACTAATATCAAAATGTAAATTATTTATATTTTCTTTTATATAAGCATCTCCCCAAATAATTTTACTTTTGTTGCCCATAATAACATTGCTGTGTTTGTCGTTAATATTCTGCACAACAGATTTCAAATTCGGCACTTGCTTGCATAAGATATTTGTTAACTCATCTTGATATGGCAATTTTTCGCTGGCAGTAATAATTACTGCCATTACTCCACTGCGTGTCACCCGTCCCATAACATGGCGGACTAACCCGTTCCGATTTTTCTCATTATACGAACTGATGCCATATTTCTGCATCCATAATCTGACTCCCGCCAAAACCGTATTATTGGCATCCTGTTGGATTAAGCATTTCTCTGTGTCAATCACACAATGCGACTTTACTGCATAACAACCTATTGCCAACTTATTCATTGCCCCACTTACGGGAAATTGCATTTTATTGCGGTATCCCCACGGATTATCCATTGCTAACACCGGCCGCACTTCACAATTTAAATGTCCTATATGTTGCAAAGCATCCGCCACCTGTTGCCTTTTTACCGCAAGTTGTCCTGCATAACTTAAATGTTGCAACTGACAACCGCCACAACTTTCATAAATTTTGCAATATGGTTTAACTCTTTCCGGACTCTGTTCAAGTATTTCAACAAGTTTTGCTACAGCATAATTATGTTTTACTAATACAATCTTTGCCACAACTTTTTCCTGTGGCAAAGCACCTGCCACAAAAACAGTCAGCCCCTCAAATTTGGCAACACCTTCTCCGTTAGACCCCAAACTGACAATATAAAGTTCAACCTGTTGACCTACATTAAGAATATTCATTCAAATTACTTTTAACCAATCTCAATCGCCATCTTGGTCAAAACTCATTAAAAACTGTTTCATAGCATTGGCAACACTTTTCTTTACCGCCCGAATTTTTGAAGGGGAACCTATCCGCCAAAAATTAACGGAATTTGAAGCCCCTTTGGAAACAGTATTGGCATTATAAATAAAAGTGCCTTTATTTACATCCACCAGCTTTTGTTTCATGGTTACATTGGCACGAATTGTCCCCGCCCCAACTATAACCATAAAACCACTTTCTTTGTCGTTAGAGGACATCAAACTGATAAACATTACCCTGTCCGCTCCAAGTGAATTGCCTACATCAACTAATTCTTTCAATGTTGGCGCTTCACTGTTTTCAAAAGGTTGCACCGCCATAACTTCATTAATGGCATCATTTGCAATAAAACGCACTTTTGTTTTCTTGGGCGGGTATTTTTTCTTTAACTCGTCCTTAATCGCATTGCTGACTGCTTCCAAAGTTCTTTGGCCCAATCCGCTTAAATTCACAACCGGCAACACTGCTAATGTGTACTCCTGCAGACAAGGTTTTATTTTGCCTTTTGC
>JAGHTS010000154.1 GCA_018065225.1 Candidatus Phascolarctobacterium caballi | reverse complement strand
GACGCATCAATAACAGGAGAAGTTTTTTGGTCGGCAACCAAAACCAAAAGATTATTGCCGTTTTTAACAATAACATCAGCATTGGCTGCATTAGCATTTTTGGTAACAATTGCAGAACCAGTCTCCACTTCAACTTTGATGCCGTTAGTCATTGTATAAGTTCGTGCTGTGTCAGAACCCGAAACAACTACATTTTCAAAGTTATCATCATTCAAACCACCCAATGGTGTTTCTGCCAATGTTTTATTTGACTCTGTTGTAAAATACCCCTTGCCACTGCCATCAAAAGCAATATAACCACTATAACTAGTACCGTCAATTTTCAATTTGCCTATCAAATTTTCATTTCCTGCTGTATAGTACAACTGTCCTGCCAAAGCATTAAGCACCTGCTGATAATTTTCTGGAGTAACATCTGTATTACTTGCTGTCAATGTTATAACACTGGCGACATCTGCACTGGCAATGGACATAATCCCACCGGACATACTGCTGCCACTGTTGGAATAATCCACATTAATATTTCCGCTATAACTGCCTACGATAATTTTATCATCGGAAACCATATTAATTTTTCCTGCATCTGAATTATTTTCGCCACCCGTTAAGGAAGTTATATGTGAAACCCCATCATAATTTCCATAATATGACAAACTTGGAGAAGGCATACTGCTTGCACTCAGTCCGTTTGTTTTGGAAGCATCTTCATAATTCCATGTACCGCCGTTTTTCAAATATAAGTTGAATTTCCCGGCCTGCGATGCACCTGTATTGTCCGCCACCCCTGACCACATAGAATCCGCCGTGGTCAAAGCCAAATTAATTTCACCGCTACGATAGAAGTAAGGATTATCCTCTGCCCCCATTGTGTCTTTCATAACCATTGTATTACCATAGATATTTACTTTATCCGTTCCCGGCTGTCCATTTTGCATATTAACATTAATTGTTCCGCCAAAATTTGCCAAAGCATAAAGCCCCACATCTTCATTACTTTTCACCGTAATATTTGTAGGCCCGTTTACATTGACAACAGCCAATTGTTCATCTTTGTAATTTTTGTCAGCATAATATGGGTCAGTAACAATACCATGACCATCAACATAAGCAGTCAATCCGTCTGTAATATTGATTGTACTGCCATGCCCCATGTTCATATTGATAGCGGCTCCTGTCCAACGTGTACCATTATATGTAGAATACGCACCATGCTTGTCTTCTGCAATTACCCCGGGAGCATCCGCACTCCCCATTGTTACCTTGCCATTAATAGTCAAATCTGTTTTCTTGCCAATGCCGCTTCCACCTATAATCATTGCAATACCGGCAGCGTCGTATGATTCAGAATAAGAAGAAACATCCACATTACCATTTATCGTTACATTTGCCCCATCGTTCAAAACAATCCCCAAATTTTTATTAGTTTTGCCATCAAAATAAAGAGCATTGCCGCCACCAACATCAATAACCGCTTTACTGTCTGGTGCTGCATTAAGTGAATGATAAGAATATGCCTTATCTGTCAAATTATAATTAACAACATTATTTGATGAAGTAATTTTGTCATTCAAGAACGCTTTATCATTCATGGTGGCAGTCAATACATCACTTGATACAACTGCCGGAGTTGGGTCAACCGGTTCGGCAGGCGGAACAATATCTTTATAAACACCCTGACCTGTTTCAGCAATATAGTCAAAACTATCACTAACTAATGTGGCACTGCTTCCTGTCAAACCTTCAGCAATTCCCACACTGCCGGTCAAATTTCTTTCACCGTCTACATACGCTGTGTAATACAATTTTCTTGCCAAAGCACCCAAAACATTATCTACAACAGTTGTATTTGAAGTATTTATTCCTTGATTATCGGTAATCAAACTAATGTTAGACCCTGATGCTGCATTTTTAATAATGATATCACCGGCAGAATAATCTGTTATTGCTGTACCGCTATTGTTATGCGAAAAGATAAACTTGGTGTTGCCGCTGTAACTGTCAATAGTCAAAGGATTGCCATCCTTTTGGAAAATAATTCCGGAGTTAGCGGCAGAACTGCCACCGACGAGTTTTGCCAAATGGGAACCCGCAAAATCTTCACCGCCGTATGTACCTTTCATGGCTTCACCTGCGGACCAATTCTCATTAGTCCATGTTGCCCCGTTTTGCAACCACATGTTGATATAACCTTTAAAAGTTTTTCCGCTATTAGTAATACCATCATTGCCAAAAACATTATAAGCCACACCATTAAGAGAAGAATTTGCAGTGGTCAACCCTAAATTAATAACCGTATCTTTCGTATTGTCGCTACTTTTATTTACCCAATCACTTTGCGTTGTGATATTACCTTTGATAACTACATCATTATTTGCAGGAGCGGTCTTGTCACCATTCATATTCACATTGATTGTTGCTCCTGCCGCCCGCAGTGCATAATACTTGGAATTATTTTTTAAATGAACAATACTGCCGCCATCCACATTAATCACACTGCCACCATTATTGGCATAAAGGCCTTCACCGCCACTGATAATATCCACAGTTTTCAAATTTACAACGGCACCATTTGTAGAGTACACATCAATCCAGCCAAAGTAATCCGGCTCAGTACCGCTAATATTAGTTACACCGGGGTTTTCCCCGTTTTTCATAGTCAGTTTGCCGTTAATATTCATAGTGCCTTTGGAGGCATAAATGCCCAAAGCATATCCGCTAAAACCAGTGCCACTGCTCTTAACACTAATATCCACATCGGTATTAATAGTGGCGACTTTAGTATTGTCAGCCGCCGTCATATTGATACCCCCATAAGCATTTTTACTTGAAAGCAAATCCAAAACCAGTTTGCTGTTTGTACCACCATTGACAAGCAAACCGTTCTTGGCATCAACAGTGAAAAGTTTACCGCTACCCGAAGCACTAAGAGTTAAAGTTGTATTATCGGCAAGTTCCAAATCCAAAGGATTTGCACCATAAGCCGCTGCCGCCAGATTAGCTCCTCCTGTCAAATCTTTTACGTCAACAACAAAATCTTTATCAAAATAATATTTGTCATCGTCCCGCAAAATATTCAAATCTACATATTCTTGATTTGTAGTTTTATCATTGGTAATCTGCGTCCCTAAAGAAACCACCTTAAGCATACCTTGTCCAGTCGCAACCTTGAACATCATCTCAGACGTAACTAAAGTTGCAGATGCAGATGTCAGCCCCTCTGCAATCTGCACTACACCACTTAAATTATCTTCCCCTGTAGTATATGCCGTGTAAAAAAGTTTTCCTGCCAAAGCGTTCAATACCTTATCCGTCAAAACTTTATTACTGGTATCAATATTGCTGTTGTCCGTAATCAACGTTATTGTAGAACCGGTGGCAGCGGCTTTGATTGTAATATCCCCAGCCGCATAATCAGTTGCTTCATCGCCATCATTAGTATGAGCATAGAATATCTTTGTGTAACCGCTGTAATTATCAATGGTAAGCGGATTTGTATCATTTTGGAAGATAATGCCGGAGTTATCAGCACTGCTACCGCCCACTAATTTATTAATACGTGAACCATCATATACAGCCTTATCACCTTCATTACCGCTGAACTTCAATCCAGCATAAGGGTTTCCTGTAACGCCATATAGCTCATTAGTCCAAGTTGCTCCATTTTGCAACCACAAGTTTATTTCCCCCCTAAACACATCATCAGCAGCATTACTGTAAGCATTATAAGCCACACCTTTCCAAGTGGAATCTGCCGTACTTAAACCAAGGTTAATAATACTATTCAGATGATCCGGAGCAAGACTGGCATTATCAGCACCACGGGAAACAATGACATTGCCCAAAATATTTACTTGCTTTGTTCCTGCACCCGTTACATTTCCTTTCACACCATCAGCACTATCCTTAACCACATTCATATAGATATACCCAAGTTCAGAACGCATAGCCCCATAAACCGCATCACCAAAAGCCGCTGAAGCATATACAGTTGGATCAATCTCTATCTTGCCGCCACCTTTAATCTCAATCACACCACTACCGCCATTGATATAGAGACCGGCTGCCTGTGCCAAAACATCCACATCACCACCTATAACAATGCTGCCGGAATAATTGTTTTGCATTTGGCTCTGTACATGAATGGCAGCGTTGCCGAAATAAGAATTACCAATAGTTTTTCCATTCGTTCCATAAGCGTTGATGCCCCACTTATCATCCCCAGTGCCATCACCCTTAATTGCCACATCCCCTGTAATGTTAATACCGGCATAACTATATACATGCAAACCAAAGGCAGCCGTTCCACCTGCACGCAACTTCAAATCTACATTACCATTAACTGTTAATACGGGCTTTACTGCTTGGGATTCCGTATTTGTGGCTAAGATACCCTCCGTCCTTGCAGAATCACTTACATCAATTTTTAAGGTGTCAACATTAATAGTTATAGGATTGGATATACCAACCTGAGAAATCGCTTGTATCCTTGTGGCATCACCAGTCACATTTAATGTTAATTTTTTCCCTTCCCCCTCAATGGTAATGGGACCATTATTGATAACAGTACTGTAGTCACTGCCGGTACCATTATTCGTAATAACGGTATCATCATCCAAATGATACTTCCCGTCTTCACGCAAAATACCTGCTTTCTTATATGCCTTATCGTTGTTCTCCACACCGGTAATCATATTACCCAAAGCAAATTTGGTTTGTGCAGTTTTATATACATCCGGCTCATAACTGCCCTTGCCCGTGGAATTATCAAAAGCAATATTGCCCGCTTTCAGCATAGCCGAACTTGCGGTCAACCCTTCGGCTATCTGTACATAACCGGCTAAATTATCTTCCCCTGTTGTATAGCCAAGGTAGTAAAGTTTTCCGGACAATGCCATCAGTGCCGCTTCCACCGCTGTGTTATTCGCCATATCAATACCTGTTTTATCAGTAATCAAGGTAATAGTTGTACTGGCATTGGCAGAAGTTATCTTAATATCCCCGGCATAATCACCTGCTTCATCACCGTCATTAGTGTGAGCATAAAACACCTTAACCATACCATCCAATTTATCAATGGTAAGAGCATTAGTGTCCTTCATCATAATCACACCATCAGTACCAATCGCACCGCCGGTCAGATTGGTGATATGACTGCCGTTAAACCCTGTTTGGTCACCCCATTTATCATTAGTCCATATTGCACCATTCTGCAACCACAAATTAACAGTTCCCCCATTATTGTAAGCCACACCTTCCCAAGTGGAAGTATTCTTGGTCATTGCCAAATTGACAGTACCGGAATTAGTCGCCACCACATTACCGTTAATATTTACCTCATTAGTATGCGGTACTGCTCCAAAGGTAATTACCCCCTTCAAAAAAGTGTCCTTCAAGTTAATATCAATCTGACTGCCATTGCCCTCCGCCAACAAAGCCGCATAATTATTTGTATTAGCATTATCAACATAAATAGTAGTTGCTGAACTTGCTTTATCACCGCCAACCGCCACCTTGGAACCGGACTTGGACACAATACCATTGCCCTGAACATAAGCAGTGTACTTGGGAACTAAAACCTCACTGTTATTAGTTGCGTAAATTCCCGCTGCCTTATCACTGCCGGTAGCAGTTGTACTTAAACCATAAGTAATGGTGTCACCACTTTTACTGCCAATAGCGAAATCCTTAACCGAAGTCCCATAAGCACCAATAAAAGTACTGTTATCCGCATAAAGTCCGTAGACACTTGCCGCTCCGGAAACACTAATATTGGTTGTTATAAAAGGCATATATCCTAAACCATTATTCAAATAAAAACCATAAGCATTTGCGGTTCCTGATGCCGTGGCATTCAAAGCCAACTTTGATGTTGTTGTAGAAGCGGAAGTAAAATTAAAATCACCACCATTAATGATATTAATTGCTAC
>JAGHTS010000025.1 GCA_018065225.1 Candidatus Phascolarctobacterium caballi | reverse complement strand
CGTATTCGCAGTATGTTATAATGTATAAAATTTGTAAACATAGGAGATAAGATGAAAAAAGACAGTGAAATTAAGATTGTCGGCAGATTGCAAGTAACTGGCAAAGGATTTGGTTTTGTTACACCTTTTGCAGAAGACATTAAAGAGGATATTTTTATCAGCAGACATGATATGGCAGATGCCATGAACGGCGATGTTGTTTATGTAGAATTTTTGCCGCAAAGAAGGGGACAAAGGCGGGAAGGCAGAGTTGTTGGTATTGAAAGACGCAAATATACTAAAATTGTGGGTGTTTTTGTTAAAACAGGTAATTTTGCTTTTGTAGAGCCGGATGACAAGCATATTGAAGATATTTATATCCCCAAACAGGATTTTAATGGAGCCAAGCATTTGGACAAGGTGTTTGTGGAAATTGTTGTTTATCCTGACAGTAGTCAAAGACGTAAAGCGGAAGGCAAAGTGTTGGAAGTTTTGGGAAAATTGGGAGATGTCGGGCTGGAAATTTTGAGCATTATCAAACAAAAAGATTTGCCGTTGGCTTTTCCCAAAGAAGTGCTGGCTGTGGCAAAAAAGGTTCCAGAAAGAATTAAGCAGAATGAATATAAAAACCGTTTGGACAGGCGTAACCGTATGATTGTTACTGTTGATGGTGAAGATGCCAAAGATTTTGATGATGCTATTTGGGTACAAAAGGTTGCGGGGAAACAAGAGTGGGATTTGGGAGTTTATATTGCAGATGTCAGTTATTATGTTAAAGAAAAAGATATTATTGACGAAGAAGCACAAAAGCGTGGAACAAGTGTTTATTTGGTGGACAGGGTTTTGCCTATGTTGCCGGAGCGTTTGTGTAATGGTATTTGTAGTTTGAATGAAAATGTTGATAGGTTGGTAATGGCTTGTGAAATGCGGTTTGATGCCAAAGGTAAGTTGCTTGAATATAAAATTGCCCCTGCTGTAATCTGTTCCAAACACCGTCTGACATATAATATTGTCCGTAATATTTTGGCTGGGGACAAAAAGTTAAAAAACAAGTATGCGGATTGTGTACCCATGTTGCAGACGGCAAATGAATTGCGGAAAATTTTGCATGCGACGAGGGTGGAACGTGGGTCTATTAATTTTGAAATTCCCGAAGTTAAAGTAATATTGGATGAGCAATTACATCCTGTGGAGATTAAACAAAGGGTACAGGGGGATGCGGAAAATCTTATTGAAGAATTTATGTTGGCTGCCAATGAATGTGTTGCCAAGCATTTGACAGCCAATCATTATCCGACGGTATATAGGGTACACGACAAGCCCAAAGAAGAAAAAATACGGGATTTGGCAAATTTGCTGGCTATGTTTCATGTGGTGTTTAAACATAGTAAAGATGATGTTAAACCAAAGGATGTGCAGCAAGCGTTGAATACTGTTAAGGGCAAGCCGGAAGAAAAATTTATTTCGTCAGTGGCATTGCGTTCTATGTGTCAGGCGGTTTATCAGACGGAGAATATTGGGCATTTTGGGTTGGCATCACCTTGTTATGTGCATTTTACCAGCCCTATACGGCGGTATCCGGATTTGTTGATTCACAGGTTGTTACGGATGCAGTTTTCCAAAAAGAAATTAAAAACTACAGAATTTTTGGCGCTGAAAGAAAAAATGCAGGAATTTGCCGAACATTCTTCCCAAAGGGAGCGTTTGGCTATAGAGGCAGAGAGGGCTACTACGGAGCTGAAACTTTGTGAATATATGCAGGAACATGTTGGAGAAGAATATGACGGTATTATTAGCGGTGTTACCAATTTTGGAATTTTTGTGCAGTTGCCAAATGGTGTTGAGGGGATGATCCGTTTGGAAAATTTGCGGGATGATTATTATGAATTGCAGGAAGGACATTATACAGTAGTTGGATTACGCAAACATAAACAATATCGTTTGGGCGACAACTTGCGAATTAAAGTTTTGAGTGTTAATATTGAAGAAATAACAATTGATTTTGATTTGGTTGAAAAGAGAGAAAAAGTAAAGAAAAATGGAAAAGGGTTTAAAAATAATTTCGGAAAACAGAAAAGCAAGCCACGACTTCAATCTTCTGGAAAAGTGGGAGTGCGGCATCGAGTTAAAGGGGACGGAAGTAAAAAGTTTGCGGCAGGGAAAGGCAAACCTGAAAGACGCTTACGCACAAGTAACAAAAAGCGGGGAAGTCGTGGTTTATCAGCTGCACATCAGTGAATATGATCATGGAAACATTAATAATCATGACCCTTTAAGACCAAGACGGCTTTTGATGCACAGGCAGGAAATCAAACGTCTGATTGGCAAAGTGAGGGAAAAAGGTTTTGCTTTGATTCCGTTAAAATTGTATTTTAAGCACGGGTTAGTAAAGTTGGAGTTGGCTTTGGCAACCGGCAAACATGAATATGATAAACGTCAGGATATTGCCAAACGGGATGCCCAAAGGGAAATGCAAAGGGCTATGCGTAATAAGAATGGTTAATAAAGTTTGATATGGCAATAAAGAAAACAAATGCCGCCCGTATTTTGGATGATTTGCAGGTGGCATACAGATTAGTTGAATATCTTGTGGATGAAGAACATTTGGATGCGGTAAGTGTTGCCCAAAAAGTAGGTATGCCGCCAGAGCAGGTATTTAAGACATTGTGTGTGCGTGGTGATGCAATACCTGTAATGTTTGCAGTAATTCCCGGAAATGGTGAATTAAACTTAAAAGCATTGGCAATGGTTAGCGGCAACAAACGTTGTGAATTAGTGGCACTAAAAGAATTGTTGCCGTTGACAGGGTATATACGTGGCGGATGTAGCCCCATTGGGGCAAAAAAAAATTATCCTGTTTTTATGGATGAAACTTGTTTTTTGTGGGAAGAAATTGCTATAAGTGCAGGAAAACGGGGATTGCAGATTGTGGTTAGTCCCAAAGTTTTTATTGAGAAATTGGGGATGAAAACAGCTGCTTTACAACAATAAACGATAATTGAAGTTAATAATCTAAAATAAAAGCCACCCTGTTGGGTGGCTTTTATTTTAGATTATTTGAATTTGGCGTTTTTAAGAAAGGCACGTCTGAATTCTGTATTTTTTAGATTTGCTTGGGTAAAGTTTGCACCACTAAGCATTGCCTTGTCTAATTTGGCATTTGTAAGGTTTGCTTTGCTGAAATTGGCATTTGCCAAATTGGCAGAAATAAAATCAGTATTGGCAAGAGTTGCTTCACTAAAATTGGTTGAGTACAAATTAGCATTTGTAAAATGTGCATTAGGGAATTTTGAGCGATATAGCCATGCATTGTTTAAATTTGCTTCCACAAAATCAGCATGGTCGCCAATGATGTTCTCAAAGTTACTTTCCTGCACATCGGCCTTTCTGAACATAGCATTTAAGATTTTGGAGCCGTGAAAATTTGTCCGGAATATTTTACCTTCCGTTAAATCAGCATTAGTTAAATCACAACTGACAAATTTTGCATAATTAAGATTGGCAAAATTTAATTTGGCATTACGAAAAGATGCATTGTGCAGGGAAGAACGGTAAAAACTGGCATTGGTCAAATCACATTTGTCAAAATTTGTCTTGTAGAATCTTGCTTCTGAAAAATTTGTGCCGGAAAAATTTTTGCCTGATAAGTCCATACCGCTTAAATCAGCACCGGACAGGTCGCCGTTAATAATGCTTTTGCCTTTTTTGACTGCGGCAATATCTGCATTGTTGTAAGCAAAAACAGGACAAGCGATGCTTAATATTAAAATTGCAAGTAAAGTTTTTTTCATAATTACTATTATAT
>JAGHTS010000153.1 GCA_018065225.1 Candidatus Phascolarctobacterium caballi | reverse complement strand
TTAACCATTGCTAAAGTATCAAGTTCACAATATTTAAATAATTCTTTGCGTATTTTTTCAATTTCTTCAGGTGTCCTATCAGCCAAGTTGGCAAAAATACTTGATGCCTCCGCCCCGTTATGCACACCTTCCAAATTATCATAGTTCAATTCAGTGTCATCAGGATATAATGCAGGCAAAACATATTTAATGGAATAACTGCCCTGCATATCAGCGGTATAATAATTTCTCTTACTAAACGGCTCCATAAAATCGTGCATATTGGCAGAAATATTAAGCAAATGCTCTGCCAAATCCGAAAAAATATTTGCTAAATCACATAATACACCCTTTTCAAAATTCATGTTATATGCAGAACAACACACATTCATAGGAATATTCCGACACAATGATTCTGCTATTGCCCTACGGGGATCTGTCCCCTCCTTTGCGATAAATTCTTTATGCTCAAGTTTACCGTCCTCATATTCAATATGCAAAGAATATTGAAAAGGCATTTGCATATAAGGTCTCTGCCCGTCGTAACTTGGTATTGCTTCCTGAAAAGTTTCAAAATCCAAATGATAAATCGGATAAGTCAAAGTGTTTAAAAATTTTTTTATAGCGTTCTTATCAATAAAATCTGGCTGACATTTCAAAAAACATTCCACTTGCTGCATCGTTTTCGTTCCCAATTTTGGTTTTTTTGTCAAAATATCCTCAAATGATTTTATTCCACAATTAAAAAGTTCATATTTTTCCTTTGTCGTAGTTGCCCTTAAATCAAACACGGACGGGTTGGGTAAATCACCACAACAATATTTGCGAAACGCACACTGATATGGAGTTTCGCAATGTTGACCGACACAATGAACAGGTTCATCTGTCGTATTGTTATACTGCCTTATTAATTCAATATTATTTTTAACTTGAAGTTCCTTATTCTTACATTCCTCCGTAAGATCCTCCAAAACAAATAGTTGTTTTAAATCAAGTTCCCCCTGACGTACATACTTATTATTAATATGCATCAAAAACACATTTTTCACATTAACATTACACAGACGCAATACGTAATATTGATATGCCACATCATCTTTATTAATATTTTTTACACTTGTACTGCTCTTTACCTCAACAATATCCCAACCGTCCATATTACGATGCAAAATATCAACGGCACAGTACAGACCATCAATAACAAAAGCCGCCTCGGCAATATTATTAGCATTACCATTCATAAACTCTTTTGTCTTCTCAATCATTAAAGAAATATTTTGCTTACCCTCTGCATCAAACTGTTCTGCATTAACATAATCGCCAAAATAATTTTGTGCCAAAATCCCGACTTTATGTCCTGTGGCAAAAACCCCTTCATTATCAATTTCTTCTGCAACCTCAGGTTTATTATTTTGCAACCATAACATCTTTGGACATTGCACACCATTGCAATACTTTGTTTTGCTTAAACGGATCTTGCTCATAATAACAACTACTCCTTTTTATCTTATACTTCTGTACCCATTTTTAATAATTTCTGACAATTTATTAATTTGACGTTTTCGTTCTTTAGCTTGTTCCATCAGCCATTTCACATCAATAAATATTGCTTGCACTTTTTCATATTCCTTATTATTTTGTTTCCACTCACCATCTGCATACCCTACCCATTGTACTTTTTCTTTTCGTTCTTTTTTCGCATTAAATGGTAAAATAAAAGCATTATAAATTACTTTATTTGGTTGCTTATAAGCAAGATACTCCCCATATGTAATTTGTTTATTAATATCTGATGATTGTGGCAAACAGCTACTATCTCCATCTGTTACAGCATTCTTATAATATTTTGCATCTAACACAAAATATTCCTTTCCATTAAACATAATTGCATCTGGTCTAAGTTCACTATTTTTTGTAACTTTTCCCATTATATGCCATTTTGTCGCAGGAAAATATTTTTCAGGCTCTTCAATACCAAAGACTTCTTGTATCATTTTTTCCCAAACATACTCAAATCGTTTTGTTCCATACCTATATTCATCAAATGTGTCTTTATAAATTTCCTGTTCCAAAATAGCCAACATTTGTAAATACAACATTTTTTGGCGATCATTAAATGTGGTATCTAATTTACTTCTTATAGCAGAAATTGCATATTTTTCATCAATATTAATTTTAGGAATAAGCGGCATATTATCTGTATAAAACCACCACATAACACTAATACTTTTGCTTAAACAATATTTATAAATTTGTGAAATAACGGTTTCATCATTACACACATTTTCATTTACAAAAAAATCTAAATAAATAGCGCTATTATTATTAAATATCGGTTTTATGTGTTTAATAGTTTTACTCCAATTAACCTTTCCTTGCCTTCTTATCTTTGATTCTTTTTCACGAATTGTAAATAATCCATTTTGAAAATAATCCTCAATAATATACATATACGACTGTATCGGTAAACCATCTTCATAATTATCCGAAATGCCATAAGAAAAAACGGATTTTCTTTGTGAAAATTGTAATGACAAAGCCGAAAACAATAACCTTAACTGGTCTTTATCGCAATTCTGCTCCAAATCATATCCATAAGGAAAATATACTTCTAATTTCCCGTTTTTACTAATAATCCCAACAAAATCACCACTAGCACTATTTACATGTGTACTGCAAACGTCATTTAGATTCATTATAATCAATATCATCCTTTTTTAAATTTTCATTTGAAAAGAAACCTTCATAAAGAACATTTTTAAATGAATCTTCATTCTCATATATTTTTAACGCTTCTGCTAATGAATGAATATTCTTGTTAAAAATTTCCTCATGATTCATTTTAAAAGCATCATCCCACAAATATTTCAATATTTTCTCACCAAAAATTTTTTTACTATTTTCATCTTTAAACTCATCCGGCTTAATAAAATATACCCCTAAAGATTTATCGGCTGTACTTCCAAATGTTGAATTACTTTCCAAAATCTTTTTATTTACTCTTTGGGCAAAAATTCCCCAAGTAATGTTATCTTTTCCCGGTATTAAACGATTACTTTGTTCTTGATTATTACTATCATCAAAATTATTAGGAATATGTTTCATCTGCCATCTTCGTTGGAACGCCGTATCTAATGTAAAAACATTTTGGTCCGCCGTATTCATTGTTGCAAAAATACTCATATTACCTGGAATGTAAACTTTCTTCTCTTCATTCCCTTTACCATAAACTTGAATTGCAATATCTTTATTTGTGATTTCATATTCACTTTTACCATTTTTTCTGTCCAACAATTGAAAAATATCACCAAAAATAGCCGCTGCATTGCCGCGATTAATTTCTTCAATAATCAAATAATATTTTTGATTAGGATTATTAATTGCCTTAGCTAATAATCTTGTAAACGGTCCAGGAACAAATTCGTATACAATTTTATCATTTTTAATTTGTGGCAAAATCTGTCCAATAAAATCAGAATATGTATAATCAGGATGAAATACTACTCTCTCATTATCGTTATTATGACTATCTGCTACATAAAATGTTTTAATATGATAACTTTTCCCACATCCAGGCACACCATAAAAAAGAATATTTTTGCCATCGTATATAGATGTATTTTCTGAACTAATATTTTTTTGATTGAAATCATTATTTTCTAAAGCGGCTTTAGAAACTTCTACAAAATTTTTAAATTTTCCTTTTGAATCTTTAATAAAATTTTTTACAAAATCAATATAAGATAAATAATTGATCG
>JAGHTS010000022.1 GCA_018065225.1 Candidatus Phascolarctobacterium caballi | reverse complement strand
AACAGAACAGAACAGAACAGAACAGAACAGAACAGAACAGAACAGGCATAGTGTCTGTAAATTTAATATTGTCATTTTAAGGGCATAGGGTAACCTATGTCCTTTTTATATGGAATAAAAAATTTTAGGGAGGAAATGCAAATGAGTTTTAATGTCAAAAAGAAAGTGATGCTGGCTTTGCTTGCCGGCGGTATGCTTTGTGCCAATAGTGCCTTTGCGTATGTGCATTGGTATGGAACTGCAGGTGGCTTTGTTACAGATTACTTAGCAGCGGCAAAGACAGGGGTTAATCTTGAAATTACCGATAGTACAATAGTTGAAGGTGATGATGTTAGTAGCCCAGTGGCGATTTATGGCGGTTATGATTATGATGATTCTGGGTCGGTAACTGGGAATTCCATAACTTTTAACACCACCCTCACAATAAAGGATAATGCGGAGATTTATGGTGGAGTAGCTGTTGATAACCCTGTTACTGGTAATGAGGTTAAGATTAGGAATGGAATTTTTGGAACTAATGTATGTCTTTATGGCGGTTCCAGCAGTGATGGTAATGCTAATGAAAACATAGTAGAAGTTAGTGGCGGAACATTTATGGCGGGTAGCAAAATTTATGGTGGATATAGTTCTGGTGGAGATGCTAATAATAATAAGGTGTATTTTGAGGGATGTACTTTTTCAGCCGGATCTGGAATACTCAATGGAGGTTGCAGTGAGGGTGGTACCGCTAATGGAAACGATATATATATTTTAGGTGATACAGAAGTTATCAGCTCTTTTGGTGTTTTAGCTGGAGTCGGAATTACAGCAGCACGTGGAAATAATGTATATATCGGTAATGAAGATGCCACAACAGTTTTCAATAATCTAAAATTTCTACAGCTCTTTGGAGGTTTATTAGGTTCCGATCCCGACCACCTCGTCGCTGATATTACAGGCAATGTACTGCATGTGCGTACAGCAAAATGTTCAGTATCAGCCGTGGGTGCTTTTGACACTTTTAATTTTACATTGCCGGCAAGTATTCAGAACAATGACAAAATATTAACCGTCACAGATGAGTTAGGAGTTAATTTTTTAGGCGGTACAGCAACAGTCAATGTCAAAGCTGCCAACGGGGTAAAACTTAATAAAGATGATGTTATTACCTTGGTGGATTCTGGTGATACCTCTGATACATTTGTAGGTGG
>JAGHTS010000225.1 GCA_018065225.1 Candidatus Phascolarctobacterium caballi | reverse complement strand
TCAAGGGGTATGATTGCTTCACGTCCAGCTTCTCCCACAACGGAGTTGCCGAAGAGTGTAGTTCTGTCTACGATGCCTCCACGGGCATAGAATTGCAAATCGGGGTACGGGATGTTAACTCCGACAAAGTTGCCGTTGAACGGGTTAGTAAAGCCCCATTCCGTTGTACCCCATTCAAGATGGAATTGCGGCAGTATTGCGGATAAACCGTCTTTAATGCCTTGCATTGCTTCTGTACCGAGTTCTTTCCATTTCTCAATGGTAAACCACGGTTTAACAGAATCATTCCACCATGTTGTAAGGCTGTCACCAATACCGCCAAAGCCATCCATGAGCTTATCAATGCAAGCTTGTCCGCATTCGCTCCACGATGTATCGCCGGTAATAAGTGTCATAAATTCGCCAACGAATGCCATAACACCGTTTACCCACACGTAATCGTACAACCATTCAAACGGGGTCTTCCCGTCTTCTTTTGCTTTCATGGAAATATCCATACCGAGAGACAGACCAATCATTGCACCGATAACCATGCCAGCTCCGGGAACGATTGCCGCACCTATAACACCGCCAAGTACCGCACCGATTCCTGCAATAATCATGCTTTGCAATTCGCTTGCATCAATTTTGCCATCATTGTTGAAAATGGTATCGGTAAAGTTAAGTCCGAGAGTCATACCCTCAATACCGAGAGCTAAACCACCTTTAACACCGCCTATCAAGAAACCGCCAATTGCTCCAAGCAATGTGGAAAAACCGACAATTATTTTCTTTGCGATGTTTTCGGGGGTTAAATTGCTCCAATTAAGGGCAACGTCCTTGAATTCAATAGCCAGCTTTGCGGCAAGGCTTTGCCCGTCTATTAGTTTTTCAACATAATCATAGCCAGCACCACCGCCACCGCCACCACCGCCATCATCAAGCTTGTTGATTTCATCAAAGCCCATGGGTTGCTTTTTCAAAGAGCCAGCCGCACCGCTAAGTTTTGCCATGTTTGCAACGGCTTGCTTGTAGGAGTTTTTGCCAGCAACAACCGCAAAGAATTGCTGTATCGCATTCATGGCGGCTGTGAGCCAATCTATGAGCTTTACAAGTGTCGGTATAACAGCGTTAAGGATAGGGGCAAAAGCCGCACCGAATGAGCCTTTAAGCTGTGCTAAAGAAGCTTTTAAGCTATCAAGGTTTCGTTTGGTTTCGGCATCTGTTTTTGCAAGCTCTGTAAACGATTCTTTAACCACTTGTTTGAGCTTGCGGAATAGGATATAGAGAGAACGTATGCCAATTCCATACTTGAGAATTGTCATAAAAAGCTTTTTGAAATTAGGGGCTGTGCCACCGGCAGATTCTTTCAGTCTGTCCATAGCACTTGCACCTTGTTCCGCATCTGCCGCCATCTGTGAGCCGATAAGCCCTTTTTGGCGTTCAAGCTCTGCGTTAAGCTGTTGTTCCTCTGCGGTCAGCTTGTTTGCGGCATTTTTGAGCGATTCATAGCTTTTGAGCTGTGATTCATACTGTATCGTTGCGGCTTTGATATCTGCCGCACGGCTTTCCTTTTCGCCATACAAATCCATGTATTCTTGACGTTGGGATTTAGTGTGGTCACCTTTCATGCTCTCAAGGTATTTAAAGCGTTCTTCCTTGCCCTTTAATTCCTCAAGCTTTGCTTTTGTTTCTTCAATAGATTGTTGTGCATTGAGCATCTGTTGTTCAATTGCAGATTTCTTTGCACTATTTGCATTTGCTTTTGATTCCAGCTTAGTCATTTGCTGTTGCAGTCTCAAAAGCTCTTTGCTTGCGTGTCCAGTATTCGCTTTAACGTCAATTACTACTTGTCCGTCAGCCAATATTAACCACCACCCAGCATTTGTTTTAGCATTTCGTTGTCTTTTTCCGAGAATCTGGATTTAAGCTCAACAAGCCCTCTGTTTCGGTTTAGCCATTTACGTTCATGCTTTTCAAGCTTTTCGCCACGGGCTTGCTTGTCACGGATGTTCACTATCTGTGAGAATAAGCAATCACCGCCAATTTCCATATACGCACCCATGAATGTCCACCAATGCAGATATTCACACGCACGGGCTTCAAAGCCTAATACACGGTTAACGGGAGCGATGATGTAATTAAAATCTTGTTCCCAATCAACGATTCTTGCCGATTTCTTCTTAGGATGTGAATCGTCCATGTCAATAAACCGATAGCATTCGGCAACGGCTTGCTCAATGTCTGCCGGCTTGAGCTGTTCAGCGTGTAGGTAGAACATTGTAAGCAAGCATTCGCCTTTATCACGTTGGTCTAAATCGGGGTCATTAAGCATCTCTATGATTTCAAGAATTACCCGAAAATCGGAGCGTATTTCATAATCCGTACCATTAATTGTGACGGATGTCGGAATACCATAGTTCATAAGCAGAAAAAGGGCAGATTAACTGCCCTTTCCTCATTTCTTTGTATATTTGGAGATGTACTGTTGAATACGGGGATTAGTCTTTTTCTTTTCACTTACAAAGCTCTCGTCAAGTTCATCAACAATTGCAAGCATGAGATTGCTCCACGCTGGCAAACCGTCAGCCATTGCATATACATGGAGAGTGTTGAACACGTCCATGCTGAATCCCTCACCGAAAAGGTTATCAAGCACGGTACGCATATCAATGTTCATACGTTTTGTAAGGTCAAACAGTTCATTACCTTGCATTTTGTCTTTGTTTTCTGTAAGCTCTGTGGAATACTTTACTTGCAGATTATCCAGCTTTTCAAACGCATCAAACACACGTTCAATAAAGTTCATGTCAGTCGGGTTAAAATGTGCGGTAAAAGCACCAATTTGGTACTCTTTGATACCTAAATCAAAACTAATTGTATTCATATTTTTCATCTCCAAATTTTAAAATTAGGTTTCGGGAGTAAAGGTAACGTTGCCGTTGGAAACGCTTGCACTACCGA
>JAGHTS010000206.1 GCA_018065225.1 Candidatus Phascolarctobacterium caballi | reverse complement strand
ACCCAAAGCAAAGGGATATTCCCACATCATGGTCACTACCGCACCGACATAGGCACCCACCGCCATAAACCCTGCGTGACCGATGGAAAACTGACCTGTGTACCCGTTAATCAAATTCAAAGATACTGCCAAAATAATGTTGATACAAATCATGACAATGTTCAGTTCCCAAAAGGGGTCAATGATTTCGCAACAAATCAACCCTTGGACAACGGCATACAAAACTGCACAGGCGATGAAAATTTTTAAATCTTGCTTATGAACATTATTCATCTTCACCACCTACACTTTCTCGCTGACATTTTTGCCCAACAGACCTGCGGGTTTGTAAAGCAAAATGAAAATCAAAATTAAAAAGGCGGCAGCATCACGGAAGGTTGACAAACCAATGCCAGCCACCAATGCTTCCACCACACCTAAAATTATGCCGCCCAACATGGCGCCGGGAATAATACCAATACCGCCCAACACCGCCGCCACAAATGCCTTAATGCCCGGTGTCATTCCCATCAGGGGGTCAATGGAATTGTAATACACCCCGACCAGCACACCGCCTGCGGCAGCCAACGCACTGCCAATGGCAAAGGTCATAGCAATAGTACGGTCAATATTGACACCCATCAGGCGGGCAGCATCCGCATCAAAACTTACCGCACGCATTGCCTTGCCCGCAGTAGTTTTATTAACAATATATGTAAGCACTCCCATCAAAATCAAACTGACAAGGAGAATAATAATTTGCTGAGAATTAACAACCAACGGTCCAAAATGATATACCGCCGCTTCAAACACAGGCGGGAAAGTCCTCGGTTGCGGTGACACGAACAAAATCATGCCATATTCCAAAAGAAACGAAACACCGATTGCCGTAATCAAAATAGCGATACGTGGCGCATTACGCATCGGTCTGTACGCCAGACGCTCCACAATAATGCCTACAACAGCAGACGCTGCCATTGCCAATATAATTGCGGGCAAAAATGACAACTCCAAACGGGTGATTGCCCAATAGCCAAAATATGCCCCCAGCATATAAATATCGCCGTGAGCAAAATTAATTAATTTCATTATGCCGTAAATCATGGTGTAACCAAGTGCAATTAAGGCATAAATACTTCCCAAAGAAACACCGTTAATTAATTGTTGGCACAACTGTTCCAACAGATTTTCCATAATAGCTCCCCTAAAAATAAAATATTGGAATTGGCTGGTTTCTCAACCAATTCCAACTTTTAATGTATTACATACTTACCTTTGCTGCCAATTTACCAAAACCACTGGAAAGGTCAATAATCAGACCGGGCATAACAGGATTGTGTTTGGCATCATAGGTCAAAGTGCCGCCTGCAATAGGCAGATTTCTTGTTTCAGCCATTTTTGCGGCAATGTCAATGCCTTTAACACTCTTGTCTTTGCCTGCTCTTTCAATAGCGTCAAACAATACTTTGCCTGCGTTGTAACCTTGTTGTACAAACACATCCGCTTCTTCGCCCTTCCATTGTTTGTATGCTTTCATAAAGTCCCTGATGGAAGGATCCGGGTCATCAGAACTAAATGCGGATACATAGAAGCAATCTTTCAGAGCGGCTTTGCCTGCAATCTCAGCCAATACAGGGGATTCCCAGCCGTCACAGCCATACATAGGAACAGTAATTCCCAATTCACGGGCTTGTTTAATAATCTTGGAAACTTCTTCATAGTAACCGGGAACATAAATTGCGTCCGGCTTTACTGCTTTCAAACGGGTCAATGCTGCCTTGAAGTCAACATCTTTTGCCAGATATGCTTCGTTGGCAACTACCTTGCCGCCCAAACTTCTCAAAGTTTTTTCAAAATTTGCCGCCAATCCTTTGGCATAATCACTGGATTTGTCCATGTAAATTGCCACATTCTTGGTGCCTTTGTTCTGTACCGCAAACTTTGCCATTACACTGCCCTGAAACGGGTCAATAAAGCAGGCACGGAACATCATTGGATTAACCTTGCCGTTCTTTTGCAAAGTTACTGCTTCACCAGTTGCAGATGGTGCAATCTGGGGAATCTTTGCCCCTAATGTAATTGGGGTGGTTGCCATAACACAACCAGTTGTTGCGGGGCCGCAAACTGCAACTACACGCTCTTGAAACACCAATTTCGTCATGGCATTGCCTGCTTCACCGGGTTCAGATTTGTTGTCCACTTTAACAATAACAACTTTTTCCTTGCCCCACAAGCCGCCCTTGTCGTTAATTTCTTTGGCAGCCAGTTCAAAACCTTGACTGATATGGTTACCATACATTGCTACACCGCCGGTGTACTCAAAACACGCGCCGACTTTTACGTCAGCAAAAGCGCTGCTGGACATCATGACTGCCGCAGCAGCCATCATCGCACATTTTTTCCAAGATTTCATGATTTTTTCCCTCTTTCCTTTCCCGTTCAGCAAAGATAATAAAACTCACGGAAAATATTAGTAAATTGGTTGATATTATACAAGTACACATAACTTCCCGTCAATTATAATTTATTATATCTAAAATTATGATTGCTTTTTGCAACTTTCTTTACAATTTTGTATATTGTGTCTTTTGCAAAAGTACTTATGTATTTATTTGCTGTACTTTTGACAAATGCCACTGCCAAAAGTATAATGTTTCATTATGCAAATCGTTTTGACAATCCTTATTTTTACAAGATTATATGACTTTATGAATTACCGTGCCATTGCCCGTCTTAGTCAGGATATGACCAAGGCAATGGAAATGCATCAGCAAAATCCGAGGCAGACGGCAATGTATCTGTCGGAACGCAGCCCCTCATATTTTATGTTCAGTTTGATTGGGGATATTCTTTATCTCTTGGTTTGTGTTTATCTGATGTTTCACGAAGATACTTGGACACCCGGAGTTTTGCTTTTGATAATCGCCGCCCTTGAAAGTTATGCCCTGTATGCCAAAGTTGAAGGCACTTGTTTTCAGGCGGAAGACAACTATTTTTATCCCTGTATTTGGTGGCGGTATGCTTGTACCGGTTCAACCCTGTTTATCTTGACCCGCCTGTTACAATTGGAAAGGTTATTAATAGAATAAAAGTACATATTTATAATATTACAAAAC
>JAGHTS010000253.1 GCA_018065225.1 Candidatus Phascolarctobacterium caballi | reverse complement strand
GCCTACAGCGCCCCAGTTTTCATTCTGCAGCTGCAGGCTGTTTCCCGACTTGGCCAAAGCGGTATTGCGCAGGGCCAAATAATTGTTATTATCGCCGGTACTGCTAAGCTTTGTTCCCAGAGTGACCTCAGTTTTGTTGATGGAGTATTTTACATTTGTATCGGTTAACGTATCTGCCTTCAGCAAGGTGATGGTGCCGTCGGCAAGCTTGCCGGACAAAACTGCATTAACCTTCGCCCCGGTAATATCCGCCGTGCCTGTTGCGGTCAGCATCGTAGAACCGGCTGCCATCGTGTCATTGGTAAAGAAATTGACATTGGTAAAGCCTTTATCGGATGTACTGCCTGTAACATTCGCAGCCGTTGTATCCGTACCGGCTATATTCAGGGTATTGCCTGTGCTAACGCTTTTGATGTCCCCCAGCGTCAAGGCAGTGCCCGTATTGGAAACATCCCCCTGCAGCGGCGTACCGGCCTGCGTAAGGTCCAGCGTACCGTCCGCCCTAAGCTTCGGCACAACCTTTAGCGTAACGTTCAGCGTACCGCCTTTACCAATCAGATTGACGGTATTGCCGTAGCTCTTATCGGTATCAGAGCTGGCAGCGGCATAGACACCCACATTGTTAAAGCTTCCGCCGCTGATATTTACTGTATTGTTTCTGGCGGCCCATTCGCCATAAGCACCGTAAATATTAATATCTTTAAAGGTACCACCGCTGATATTTACTACATTTCCTTCGGCAGTGCCGTAGCTATAAGAAGTATGCCCGCCGCCAAGCCCTTCAATGGTCTCTCTGCCAGAACCTGTAACAGAGCCGTCGCTGATATTTACCACATTGCTGATGACCATTGAATTATTGGTATATCCGCCATAAAGCCTCTCGATTGTAATAGAGCCGCCGCTTACATTTACCTCATTCCTTTCGGTGATGCTGTTGCTGCTGCCGCCATAAACAAAGTCGCTTCCATCTCCAATAATGCCGCCGCTGATATTTACACTATTGCCGCTGGCATAACTGTGACTACTGCCACCATAAACGTTGCCAACCTTACCTCCGCTGATAACCGCCTTATTGCCGGAAGCAATGCCGTAACCGGAATAACCGCCATAAATGTCTACCTTGTGATTAAAGGTACCATCTTTGACAGTTACAGTGTTGTTCTGTGCGATGCCATTCGTCCCGCCCTGTGCGCTTCCGTTGCCGTTTGTCCAGCCGCCATAAATCTCCTTGGCGCCTGTAAAAGTACCGCCTTCAATCGTTACACTATTGCCATCAACCGTATTATTACCAGCCTCAGAGTACCCGCCATAAATTCTTTTTACTCCATCTGAAGTATTAATATCTGCCGTGCCGCTGATAATGACCTGATTTTTATTAGCAGAATCAACCTTGGCGTATCCACCATAAATGTCTCCGTTAACTTTACCGCCGCTGATGATTCCCCTATTGAGATTAGCAGCACCACCGGTGAAAGAGTAGCCGCCATAAACGGCTCCAACTGTCCCCCCGCTGATAACTGCTGTATTATTTTCGGCTTTTGCATCAGTAGGGTTAGCGACACCGCCATAAACCCTATTTCCTACTGTACCGCCGGAAATGGTTATGCTATTATTTATCGCATCGCCACTGTTATTGCTGCTGCGTATTCCGCCATATACATTGTTCCACGATTCGCCGGAAACGGTAAAAACGACATCTGATGCCTTCACCTTATCAGGTATGTTCCCAGTCGTACCAATAAGAATAAGGGTATCACCCTCGGCCTTTACTCCTGTAATTTCAGACGCACCGCCTTCTGTTACAGCATAAAGGGTGTCTGCCGCCTCAGCCTTTTCCCATTGCCCCCCCACAGTGAACAACAGTCCGCAGGTAAGTGCGGCGCAGATTTGTTTTTTCTTCAGCTTGGTCATAATTTTCATCTTTGTTCCTCTTCACAATATATTTTATATCGCTTATCTAAATTTTATCCTAAAAGAAAAAGCACCAGTACCGCTTTCGATACTGATGCTATATAATGCAACTATACACTCTCCCTGTGCTCAAAATTCCAACATGCACTTACCTGTATCAAGCATAACTATAGACATTTCAATATCTCCAAATAATCCAAATAATCCAAATAAA
>JAGHTS010000076.1 GCA_018065225.1 Candidatus Phascolarctobacterium caballi | reverse complement strand
ATCAGCACGGGGCAAATCCGTCAAAACATGTTACAGATCCAAAACGCATCCAAGTTCACGGCAGACGTCGGGAAACTGACAATTGAAGATGAAGACACCCCTATTACTAATGACGGCACATTGACATTGACAGGGGAAGGGGATTTTGTACACGGTTTGACAAGCACAACAGGACGGACAGGGAAATTTATTGTTGACGGCAAAATCAAAGCGGGGACCGACTTTAACGGAGCCCACAAGATTGACAACGACATCACCATAAACAAGGACAAACAGCTAACAGTAAGCATTTCCAATATTGGAGGCAATTCCGTTTTGAACAACGGTACATTGGACGTGGTAGTTGCGGCAGATGACAACCTGGCAGCAAATATAGTCGGAAACGGTACGGTCAAAATCAGCGGTGAAGGCGGGACCTTGACAGTTGATACGCCAAACGGCATCAGCAGCAGCCAATCCGTTCACGTAACAAGCGGCAACACATTTGCAACGGACGGTAACGTAAAACGGCTTGACGGCTTGAAACTGGAAGGCAATGCCACACTGGATATGCAAAATCTTGATGACAACGGCAAAGTCAAACTGGAAACACTGACCATCAATAGTTTTACAGGACCTAAAGGTAACGGCAATGTGGCAAAACTTAAAATGGACGTGGCATTTAACGGTTACAGCACCCCGGCAAATGACCAAATTGTCCTAAACTCCGCCGGAACAGGCCAGATGGGAATACAGGACCAGACAGATGACATAACAATGGGCATACGTGTACAGGGGACATTTGGAGACGAAAACAAAGTCGGCGAAACAACAACAGTAACACTTATCCGGGGTAACGTCAGCAGCATGTCATTAAGCGACAAAGTTGTATCTTATCTTGGCCAATATAAATACATCTTTACCCGCAGGGAAGGCACCGGCACTTATGATGTCCTGAAAGATTATGGGGCATCCCTAAAATCCGTTGTCAACAACCTCAAAAACTCCGGATCGGAATTTTACGGATTGACATCCGACTACTTTGCCCATATGGACGAAGCAAACACCGAACTTCCTGACAGCATGGGAACATTACGGGAAATAACAGACGGCAGTCCCAGGGACTTTACTATTGACGGTAACGGACATAAATATATGGGTGGTGCCAACGGGGATACGGATCATCAGATTGGTATTACGGTAAGCGAAACCGATGTTTTGACACTTGAAGACATGAGCGAAATCAGTAGATGGGAAGATTATGCCGTAAAAAATGAAGGGACATTCAACCTTGTACATGTGGACAATTTGAATTCGGACATCCTCAACGACGGGGGACTCAATATTACCGGACTGGGAGTTCTAAACGGGATAATCAAGCAAAGCGGTAATACTGTTGGGGAAGAAAACAAGGCAACAACCAACATCAACACTGATCTGGAAGTAGGTTACAACGGCGGCATAAAGCAAAATGTCGTAACCTTGGCGAACGAAAGCAAACTGGTTATAAACACCGCCGACAAAGAAAACGAACCTGTCCTTGTCATTGCAAAAGAAATTAACGGTGACGGCACATTGGTTGTCAAACAAAACATCGGCATAGAGGCGGAAAAACTGAAAATGAAGGGCGGGGTTACCAATGATGCGGTATTCACCCTTAAAGGCACAGGCAATGAAACAGAAGACGGGTATAACCGTAACGAACTTACAGTGAAAATATCCGGAAACGGTACTACTAAGATTGCGACAGACGCTTACGTAACATCAAGCCCGGAAAACCTCGGGCAGGAAGTGGAAGTTCTCGGAACGTTAAACCTTAAAGACGGCATAATTGAACAAAACATTAAAGGTAGCGGCATCATAAACATTGGCGGCGGGGATGGCAACAACCCTGTTAATATTACAGCATCACAAAACCTTGAAATCGGCACACTGAAAATGGACAACGGCACATTGACAATGGACAGCGGCAAAACACTCAAAGCGGACGAAATAAACATGAACCATGCCTCAGAACTCATATTGGACCGCACCAACATCTTAAATGCCGACAAAGAAATTCTGGGCGGCGGCAAAATAAGTTCTCTCATAGGCAAAATTACCATGCAAAACAACAGCGTTGTGGCAATCCGCCTGAAAGATGACGAAACATATACCGCAAGCGACCTGAAACGCCTTAACAGCACGGGTGAAGGCGGCATAGGCGAAAAAACAATATTCATCGGCGGCAAACTGATAGTGGACAAAGAGCAAGAGGACATAGTTATTTATGGTGATATAGCAGGGAAAGAAATGACTATGGAGGGAATCCGTCCTACAATTGTTGCCAAAAAAGTTAATGGGGAATTTGTAAAGGAACCTGATAAAATTGCACCGACGGAAGACCAATTGACAAGAACATTAAACGTAGTTAAGAATGCAACGGATAATAAAAAAGTGGCAAGCGTTACTCCGGAAGAACTGGTAACAACAATCAATTTTACGCAGGACAGTCAGGTCGGCGCCAAGGATTTAAGGGTAGCAAAAGTGGACGACATAACTTTGGTTGTCGGGGAAGAAAGCGGTGAAGGCAATAACAAACTGACATTGGTAGGCACGAAAAACGGCATTGTTGTCGACACCGAAAATAACAGTGTACTGACAAACGTAAAAGTCAAAGAAAACGGGCTCTTTGAACTTGGCAACAAAGATACGGACGTCAAAGGAAATTCCGGCACATTGGAAACGGTGGAAGTTTCCACAGGCACCGCCAATGTCTATAACACGGTAACCAATATTAAAACGCTGATAGTGGAAAACAACGGCAATTTCTGGGTGGATCCGGCAACAGTAATCATTGACGACCTGTCCTTTACAGGAGGCGTTGTGGGGGCGGAAACCGACGGCTCGGTTTTAAGCTACAAAGTGAACAAAGAAACCCTTAAGAACGCCCTTGCAAGCGCGGATATTGATTTTTCAGATACAATGGGAGTGAAAGACGGCATAGGCGTTCTGGCAATAGGAGAAGAAGTCAACCTGACAGGTATAGACAAAAAATTAGGAGTTTCCTCTGACAGCAGTAAAATAACTACCCCCGGGCTGACATTGGATAAAGGTTCAGTACTTTTGGTGCAGACTGAAAACGGTGCGGATGCGAAAATAAAAGTTGACAGCAAGGACAACATTAAAATTGACCAAGCCGGAAGCAGACTTATAGTTGCGGCCGATGATTTTGAAGAAGGGTTTAAATATAACATAATTTGTGCAGAAAACGGTCAGATTGGGGATGCGGAACATAACATTTTATGGCAGGAACGCAACATCTATGCCAGCGACCCCCTCTACCGGCTGGTTTATGATACTGACCGTACTGATTTTAGTAATTACGTCCTTCGTGCGGTATACAACTCCGTGGAAGCGGTCTACGGCGTAAACAGCGTCGTCATACCGGAAGTATATAACCAAATCTTACGCAATGCCATCGGCTCTGACGCCAACAAATGGCTGAAAGACGTCATAAGCGACTACGGCAACGGACAAACCAACAACCACAGGGGGGCGGAAATGCTCAACGCCCTGGCCAACATCGGGGAAGCGGGGGCGACCATGCACAGCACCGTCACAATGATCAACCACTATGAACAAAGCATATACCAAAGGCTCGGCATAAACAACAGACCTTCACTTTTAAGTCCTACGACCAAATACAAAATGAAAAACATGGTTTATGACATGGGCGACATACCGCTTGTGGAAAACTTTGTGGACGACGGCTATGAGGCGCCCGTAAGTTCCGTAAACCCCGTACAGCCAGTGGAGGTAGGCAGACAGGACGACATCATGCCCATGAGGGAATACAAAGACGTACAACCAAAAGAACTCTGGGCAACCTACGTCGGCGGCAAAGAAAAAATTGACGGCCTAAAACTTGGCGGCATCACCGCAAAAAGCGACGTCAACATCAAAGGCACAACTATCGGAATGGACTTATGGAGTAACGAAAGCAGCGTGGCAGGCATTGCGGCAGTATATGCGGACGGGGACGTAACCGGCTCCAGCGGCGGCGTATCCACCAAAAACGACGTAAAATACTATGGCGCCGGAATATATGAACGCAAAGACCTATCTGACGACACGGCGGTAATAATTGAAGCAAACTACCTCCACAGCTCCAACGAAATAACCCAGACCAACAACAGGACGGAAATAAAAGCCAAACCCAAAGTTGACACATACAGCGCCAGCATGAGGATAGAAAAATCCTTCGGCACAGAAAACAGATACTTCACCCCCTATACCGGAATACAGTTCACCGAAATGGAAGGCAAAAGCTACAAAAATGACCTGGGAATGAAATACGGCAAACAAAGGGCAAAAATAGCCAGCATACCCCTGGGCTTCAAAATGGGAGCCAACAAAGAAACATCAGGCGGCTGGTCCCTCGGGCCGTTCATAGAGGCGGGATACATCTTCAACATCGGGGACAACAAAGCCAACATGAGAATTGACTATGGCGGAGTAACCCAAAAATTCGGCTACGAACTCCTGGACGAAGACGGATGCCTCTTCACCAACGCAGGGTTTGTAGTACGCCGTGAAGGCGTCGCAATCCAACTTGGTTACACCTGCATGAAAGGCAAACACACACGCAACAACAAATTCAACGTGAATATGAACTTTGAATACTGAAAACAAAAAAAAAACAAAAGCAGAAAAACAAAAAAAAGAAAAAGACAAGAAAAACAAAACAAAAATACACCTCTGATGTTCAACAAAAACATCAAAGG
>JAGHTS010000096.1 GCA_018065225.1 Candidatus Phascolarctobacterium caballi | reverse complement strand
TTTTTGTCCATTATCAATGTGTTTTTGCACAAATACATTGGTGCCTGAGGTGCATAATGTCTGTACTTCATTCCCGGTGCCTTTGGTACCGCAGTTTCATCACCTTTTATAACCCCGTCCAATTCCACCACTCCCAAAACTTTAGCAATCATTTCAGGTGTAATCTGTCCGGGCCGCAAAATTGTCGCTACTGCACCGGTAGTATCTATTACGGTTGATTCCAAACCAACTGCACATTTCCCGCCGTCCAACACCGCCGCAATTTTTCCGTCCATATCTTCCATAACATCCTGTGCCGTAGTCGGACTTGGCTTGCCGCTGAGGTTGGCACTGGGTGCCGCGACAGGTACTCCTGCCGCCTTAATCAATCTTTGTGCATCCTTGTTGACAGGAAAACGCACTGCAACAGTAGGTAAGCCCGCACTAACTTCATCAGGAATAATTTTGGACTTGGGCACAACCAAAGTCATGGGGCCGGGCCAAAAATTCTTTGCCAATTTTAAAGCGATATCATTTAAATTTTCTGTCAAAGCATATATCTCACTTATGTCTGCAATGTGCAAAATTAACGGATTGTCACTGGGTCTGCCCTTTGCTTCATAAATTCGCCGTACCGCCCTGCCGTCCAGCCCGTTAGCCCCCAAGCCATAAACCGTTTCCGTAGGAAAAGCCACCAGTTCACCGTCACGCAACAATGCTCCTGCCTGCTTAAAAATTGCCTCATCATTTTCAGAATGTAATTGCCAAAATTTTGTTTCCAAAATCATCCGCCTCTTTTGCCGCCAAAATATTTCTGTCTATTCCTGCGTAATCTTTCACTATCCGCACAATCTTAAAACCTGCCTGCCTGCAAAGATTTGCCACCGCTTCGCCTTGATCAATACCAATTTCCAATGCCAGCAGACCATCCGCATTTAGGTATAATCCTGCCTCATTTATAATTCTACGATAAAACACCAACCCATCTGCTCCGCCGTCCAAAGCAATTTGCGGTTCTTTTTTTACATCTTCGTCAAGAATTTTTAAATCTTGTGTTGGAATATATGGCGGATTGGAAACAATAACATCAAACCGTTGCCTGTCCACGCCACTGTAAATATCCGACTTAACAAAATTCACCCTGTCAGCCACTTTCAATTTTTCAGCATTTGTCTGTGCAACTGCCAAAGCATCTGTAGAAATATCTGCCGCCGTTGCCCTTGCATTTGGAAAAAGTTTCAATAAACTTAAAATAATGGCACCACTGCCGGTACCAATATCCAAAAAAATTAATGCTTTTTTATTATCAAAAAGTTTGGCAACCCGTTCAACTAACAATTCCGTTTCCGGCCGTGGTACAAGCACCGCCGGAGTAACATTAAAAACATCTTGCATAAAACCCTTTTCACCCAAAATATACGACACCGGTTCATATGTCGCCCTTCGTTCCACAAAACCATGCATCATTGCCAATTCCTGCTTGCTCAACGGCTTGTCTTGGTCAATGTACAATTTTATACGGTTGCAATTCAATACTTTTGCCAGCAAAATCTCTGCATCAACACGGGGACTGTCTATATGGT
>JAGHTS010000297.1 GCA_018065225.1 Candidatus Phascolarctobacterium caballi | reverse complement strand
CCGACAGGCTGAAAATCCCTTTCGCATACTATGACCGTATGCGTACGGAAAACCCCAACCTGTTGGACACCAACGTCAACAGCTGGCTCCAACGCAACCCTGAAACCCGTATGCTCCGTATTCTGGACGGACATTTGCGGGCATTTTTGTCTGCCCGCTACCGCAGGTTAGACCATCTGGAACTTTTGCAGGCCATTATGCCGGAAATCACCAAGATGAAGGGTGCAACCATTGAATCAATGGGGATTACGGAAACCAACCTGTACATCAAGGTGGTCAACAAAACCTTAAAGGCGGAAATAGCCCCCGGTGATGTGGTTATGTCCGGCTTTGTCATTTCCAACAGTGAAGTCGGGAAAGGTGCCATCAATGTATCACCCCTTGTGTTCCGTCTGGTATGTAAGAACGGCTTAATCATCAATGAGTTTGCCAACAGGAAATACCATGCAGGCAGAACTGTGGAAGACACAGATTCCGCCTATGAACTGTATTCCGATGAAACTATGGCTTTGGACGATGCGGCATACTTCAGCAAGGCAGCCGACATTGTGAGAACGGCGGTCAATGAGGCACAGTTTGAGCAGGTTGTAAACAAACTCCGTCAGTCCCGCAACATCAGCACAGGGACAAACCCCATCCAGACGGTGGAAGTGTTGTCCCAGCGTTTTGTCTTGAACGAACAGGAAAAGGCATCCGTACTAATGCATTTCCTAAGGGCAGGTGATTCTTCCCTCTACGGTCTTACCAATGCGGTGACCAGGGCAAGCCAGGACACCAAGGACTACAACAGGGCAACGGAAATGGAAAAGATTGGGGGCATCCTGCTGAATGAGGGTGTGCCTGCCAAACCCATAAGCCGTAAATCCCAAGTCAAAGAGCTGTTGGCGGCGTGAGGTGGCAAAATGGCTAACTACTGCTACAACACCATCCGTGTTACGGGAACAAAAGAAGCTGTAGGGAAAATCCACAATGTCTTAAAAGAATGTGACAAAACCAGCTCTTTGTCAGTGTATGATTTTCTCTCAGCCCACGGCTACACGGAAAAACAACTGGAAACTGTGGACAGGCGGGACTATATCAACGATTTTGACCCCGACATATCAAAATCAACAGAGCAGGATAAGTTTTACTTTGATATGACCACAGAATCAGCATGGTCACCCAACCTTACCATGTTCTTTGTTTTGGCAAAGCAGAAATATGAGGGCCAAATCAAACTTTGTTACATCAGCGAGGAACAGGGTAACGAAATCTTCCAGACCAATGACCCTAACGGCAGCATTTGGGCGGACAAGTACTACATTGACTACCGCCTGGATGATGAAAATGTAATGGGTTCCGCCTACTTCTCTTACAAAGAGGAGCTGGTTGATTTTGTTAGGGAAAACTTTAATGTGGAATGTTTTGTTGGTGACGACTTACAAAGTATCGCCAACAGGATTAAGCACAAATACCACGTACTAAATGTGCCTGACTATTATTGCTGTATTTATGAATTTGAATATGACAATAATTACTACGAAACGGAGGCGGAACATTATGCCGGCAACAGAGTTTAAATGTCCTGACGGCACTGTAACCAAGATAACGGACTGTCTGGAACACTGCCCCAACAGTTCCCGCTGCATGTTTCTGCCCACCTTAAAGGCCATTGCCAAATCCTTAAACAGGAATCTGGCAGAACCTACTATTACAGAATTACTGCAAGGCACAAGGGAAACCTACTTAAAGAAGGTCACAAATTATTCTGTTGACCCTTTCGCCCAGTATTTTGCCCTGCACGGTACTGCCGTCCACAACCTGCACAATGAAAACAGTGACAATATGCTGGCGGAAATAAGGCTGTATGACGGGGTGATGTCAGGACAGTTTGATGTGTTCGGCAAAGTCCTTAACAATGACACCAACACTTTGGGGGACTACAAAGTGACCACCTCTTACAAGGCAATGAAGGTGTTGGGTTATTACAAGGTGGATATTCCCACTGGTGAGGTGTACAAAACAGGTGTCCATAAGGGTGAACCGAAATTTAGGAAGGAATGGCGGACGGACGGGATACGGGATGTGCTGGAATGGACTATCCAGCTTAACTATTACCGGATGCTGTTGGAAACGAGGGGGTTTAAGGTGGGCAATATGTACATCCAAATGATTGTGCGTGACTACTCCACCCGTATTGCAGCGGAACGGAATATCACCCGGCCTGTATATATTGTCCCTATCCGCCGTATTTCCGACCATTGGCTGAAACTTTATTTGCAAACCAAAGCCCAACGGCTGAAACATGCCCTTACCACAAACAATATGCCGAAGCCGTGTTCAAGCAAGGAAAACTGGAACGGCAGGAAATGTGTTGATTATTGTGCCGTGGCAGAACACTGCCCCTATGGTGCAGGTCTTAAGGCCCGCAATGAAGGTCTTGCCGCATAAAAGAATGAGAGAGTGAAAGAGTGAAAGAGTGAAAGGGAAGGAGTAAAGAATGAACAACTATTTAACTGCAGGACAGCTTACCGCCCTGCTCAGCCAGATACCGGCTGACAAGAATGTCAAAGCCGTCTTCCATACT
>JAGHTS010000220.1 GCA_018065225.1 Candidatus Phascolarctobacterium caballi | reverse complement strand
AAAGTGAAAAGTTCAAAAAGCAAAGTAAAAATCACGTGATATTTGTTAAATATCACGTGATTTTTAGAACGCATTTTTGTGAAATTTTGAATTTTCAAAACAAATTTTTCGGTGGTTTTGTATACAAAATCATAGGTTTTGTATACAAAACCCATGATTTTTATCAAAAATTTGAATTTTAAATCATATTATTTGGTTTTCATTTTACAAAGGGTAAAAAGTCAAAATAAATCTAACGTTAGATTAGGGGTAATCTAACGTTAGATTGAGGACGCATTTTTGTGAAATTGGGCAGTTGCAAAACAAAAGTGTCTGCAAAAATAATTTAAGCCACCCTTTCGGGTGGCTTTTGTATTCTGTGGATGTTAATGAAAATGCCGTGTCACATAAATACCTATGCCACAGGCAAGTGTGGAAAAGAACATTGTGGCGGCGGCATAAACAATTCCTGTCAGTACTTTGTTGTGTCCCAGCATATACATCACTTCATAAGTGACACCGCTCAGGGAAGTGTAACCGCCCAAAATGCCTACACAAATCAGCAGACGCAAAGAGTCGTTAAAACATTCCTGTTCCAAAATCAAGGTCATAATCACCCCGATAACAAAGCAACCGCTGAGATTGATAAACAAAGTGGTGACAGGAAAAGTGTTTTGTAAAAATTTTGAGGTGGCAAGGTACAGCAGGTAGCGTAAAACTGCCCCCATTGCACCGCCAATGCCAACAAAAAGAATATTTTGCATATTTATCTCCAAAATAAAAACACTTATATTGTAACACATATATGAAAAGTGTGTTATAATTTACAGATATATTGGCAGGCAGGAGGAAATGATATGAGTACTACCAATTTGGAAGTTGGTATTGTGGGTTTGCCCAATGTCGGCAAAAGTACATTATTTAATGCGATAACAAAGGCAGGGGCAGAGGCGGCGAATTACCCGTTTTGCACCATTGAACCTAATGTTGGTATGGTGGATGTGCCCGATAAAAGGTTACAGGTTTTAAGTGATATGTTCAAGTCCAAACGGATTGTGCCGGCGGCAATGCGGTTTGTGGATATTGCGGGACTGGTTAAGGGTGCGTCCAAAGGCGAAGGTTTGGGCAACAAGTTTTTGGCACATATCAGGGAAACGGATGCCATTGCACAGGTTGTGCGTTGTTTTGAAGACGGCAATATTACCCATGTGGAGGGCAGTATTGACCCTTTGCGTGACATAGAGATTATCAATACGGAGTTGTGTCTGGCAGATTTGGAAACGATTGAGCACCGGCAGGAACGGATTGGCAAACTGTTAAAAGCAGGTGACAAAAAAGCGGCTGCGGAAAAAGTAGTTGTGGACAAGATTGCCAAGCAGTTGGGTGAGGCAGTGCCCGCCCGCCGTCAGGGATTAAATGACGACGAGTTGGAACTGGTCAAAGATTTGTTTTTGTTGACCTTAAAACCGATTTTGTATGTGGCAAATGTGGCGGAAAATGATGCGGGCAATGCAGAAAGCAATCCTTATGTGCAGAAGATTGTGGAATATGCCAAAGTTGAAAACAGCGAAGTGATAGCAGTCAGTGCCAAAATGGAAGAGGAAATTGCGGAGTTGAATGACGAGGCGGCACAAAAGGAATTTTTGGAAATGGCAGGATTGCAGGAGCCGGGCTTGAACCGCTTGATAAAAGCAGGTTTCAAACTTTTGGGGTTGATGACTTTTCTTACTGCGGGTGAAATGGAAAGCAGGGCATGGACTATTCGTGTTAATACCAAAGCGCCACAGGCGGCAGGAAAAATTCATACAGATTTTGAAAAAGGGTTTATCCGTGCGGAAATTGTTTCTTTTGATGATTTGGTAAAATGCGGTTCCAAAGTGGCTGCCCGTGACAAGGGGCTGGTGCGGTTGGAAGGTAAAGATTATATTATGCAGGACGGGGATGTTGTAGAGTTCCGGTTTAATGTGTAAGGTGTGGGTAAAATGCGTAATTCATTTGTAGAGATTGATTTGTCGGCAATTAAAAATAATGTGCGTGTTGCCAAAAGCAAGTTGAAAGCAACCACCAAATTGTGTGCCGTGGTTAAGGCGGATGCCTATGGTCACGGGGCAGTGCCTGTGGCAAATGCGGCAGTGTCTGCCGGGGCAGATTATTTGGCGGTGGCGATTGTGCAGGAAGCAGAGATTCTGCGTAAGGCAGGTATCACAGCACCTATTTTGATTTTGGGTACATTGGTTAAAAATGATGTGGCAGATGTGGTGACTTATGATGTGGAACAGGCGGTTTATACGGAACAGCATTTGCAAGGTTTGAACGGTGAAGCACAAAAGCAGAACAAAAAAGTAAAAGTGCATATTGCTGTGGACACAGGAATGAGCAGAATTGGGGTCAGACCTTCGGAAGCGGGCAAGTTTGCCAAGCTGGCGGCAAGTATGAGTAATATTGAAGTGGTGGGTGTGTTCAGTCATTTTGCCGCTGCGGACGGGGATGACAAAAGTTTTGCCAAAAAGCAGTTTGCGGCATTTCAAACTGCCTTAAAAAATATTGAGGCAGAAGGAGTTAATATTCCTATCAAACATATTGGTAATTCTGCAGTTATTCAGGAAATGCCTGACTATCAGTTGGACATGGTACGACAGGGGATTACTTTGTATGGGTTGATGCCCGACCGTTTTAAAGACGAGTATAAAGGATTTCAGCCGGCAATGGTGTTTAAGTCGGAAGTTGCTTATGTAAAAAATATTGTTGCGGGTGAGTGTGTGGGCTATGGTTGCACTTTTGTGGCAAAAAAGACAACAAAAGTGGCAACAGTACCGGTAGGTTATGCTGACGGTTTCAGCCGCAAACTTTCCAATTGTGGGTATATGATTATTCACGGTCAAAAAGCGCCGATTATCGGCAGGGTATGTATGGATCAGTGTATGTTGGATGTCACAGATATTGCTGATGCGCAGGTAGGCGATATGGTGATTGTGGAAGGCGGCAGGGAGTTGCCTTTTGAAGAAGTGGCAAAGTTGGCTGACACCATTGATTACGAATTGATTTGTCTGATTACGGGACGGGTGCCCCGGGTTTATAAGGAGGGGTGAAAATGGAATTCAGAAATGTGGTACGCCTGACAATTTGCACAGGCGAAGATGTGTTTGTAGATAATGAGCCATTGTATAAATTCCTGCCCAAGAAAATAGAAGAAATGGGGTTGGCAGGGGTCACTGTATTAAAAGCAGAATTTGGTTATGCCAACACACATCGTGGTGTGGGTTCGGCATTGGGCAGATTTTTTAGTGGTAAAGCAGACAAACCAATATTTGTGGAAGTTGTGGATACCCGTGAGAATATAGAAAAAATTTTGCCGCTTTTGGAAAAGAATGCGAAACACAGTATTGTAATGATGTCCGAATGTCAGTTGTTGGTAACGGATTATTTGCGGGAAAGTTTGAAAAATAAGAACAAATAAAAAAACCGGCGTGAGCCGGTTTTTTTATTCTATAAACTTTAAAAACAATTTGGCGGCGGTAGTTTGCTTGTGAATGTTAGACCAAAACAAGGTTTGCTCAAATTGGAAATCTTTATCTTTGATTAATGTTTTTTCCAAATCTTTTGGTAATGGATGGCAACAACTGTTGCTGGCGATAGCAACACAACTACCATTTTCAGCAAACTGGATGCTGATACTGCCGTTGTTGGAAATAAAAGTAATTTTGGGAATAAAATTATTTTTTTGGCATAATTCCCTTAACAAACTGTAACAACCATAATTTGTGCCAATGGGTACATTTTTAAGGTCTGTAAGTTTGACAGGATGTTGGGGATGAAAGTTAAGGTTGTTTTTCTTTTTATATACCACATAAAAGTTTTCCAAATTTAATTTCTTGCAAGTAATGTTTTCCATAATCGGCATAGGCGCATTGGCATAGGCAAAATCTACAATGCCTTCAAGCACAGCGACAAGTTGTTCATTAGTGGGAATTTCGTGCAGACGAAAAGTTATTTTAGGATATTTTTTAGAAAAGGGATGCAGATAATTTTTGAAGAAGATTGGCACAACCCCATAAGATACAGCGAAACGTAATTTACCATCAGTATCTTGCTTGTAGTTTTGCATATCAATGGTAATATTTTCTTCGTGTTCGCACATTTGCCGTGCTTTTTCCAAAAAATCAGTACCCGCTTCTGTAAGCGTGATGTTCCGTTTGCCCCGTGATGTTTCAATCAATTTTATGCCATAATGTTTTTCCAAAGTTTTAATTTGATTGGTCAGGGCGGGCTGTGCCAAAGCCAGTTTGTTGGCGGCGGCAGTCAGGTTG
>JAGHTS010000311.1 GCA_018065225.1 Candidatus Phascolarctobacterium caballi | reverse complement strand
GTTTTGTGGTGCTAACTAAATCTTAAAGAAGCTTGGTTCTCTTTTCAATTTGTTTTTTAGAGTTTACACATAATATTTTACACTACCGACATTTCACTTTTTCGTTTTAAAAAAGTAGCAAACTTTAAAGTAAAAGTAACGTTACTTCTTAAAGAAGTAACGTTACTTTTAGAACGCATTTTTGTAAAAAATAGCAAAATGCAGAAACATTTCACCACATATAACGTGAGATGTTTCTGCATTAATAATTTACATATCTTTAAAACAAATCTTTTTCACCCTTAAATTGTGCCCGTTTAATTGTACCCTTTTTTACACCCTCATAATCAGCAAACTTTAAATTAGTAATCAGACGCAATTCTTCATTACCTTTTTTGTCCAAAGTCAGGATTCTTGGCTTTTCCCCATCAAAAAATACCTGCAACCCGATTTGCGATTGATGGTTGCGCAATTTGCTGACAAGATTTTCAGGCAAAGCATAATCCAGCATTGTCATTTTGGGATCAAAATCATTACTCATAGCATAATGATTAAACGGGACTGCCTGCAAATCAAGCATTTCGTTATCAACCACCAGCAATGCCTTACCTGTTGGCTTAAAATCTTTAGTTACCCCATAAATTCTGGCAACTACATGATAGTAAGCAGCGTTAGCTTTGGTCACAGTTTTATAAAAATCCAAAGTGGTTATTGCATCTATTCCCGTAGATTTTTTACTGGTATTATAAATAACAGCATCATGTTGAAAATCATAAACCGTTTCCACCTTAGCAAATGCAGATACCGCTACTGCCATAAGTACCGTTGCCATTACCGCAATCTTTTTCATTTTCTTTCCTCCTAATCAGTTTGTTAATATAGCACACCCTGTGCCAAAACAAAAAAATTATATAAAATCAACTTTGTTGACTTTATCCATTAAATATTTTTTTGCCGCTTCCAATTGAGTATCAATTTTGCTGTTATCAGGCAATTCAACCTGAATATCCGGTTCAATCCCAATATCATTAATACACACACCACTTGGTGTATAGTATTTAGCAATAGTAATTTTCATGCCAATGTTTTTTTCGCCTTCCAAAGGATATACTGCCTGCACACTGCCTTTACCAAAAGTTTTTGTACCTATCAGGACACCCGCTTTTGTATCCTTAACTGCCCCCGCCACAATTTCACTGGCACTGGCACTCCCTTCATTAACCAACACTACCAACGGCCAACGCACTTTATCCAAATAAGATTTTTCTTCATACATCTTACCGTTTTTCTGAACAGTACTGACAATTACCCCTTTAGGAACAAGCTCACGGCACACCATTACTGCCTGATCCATCAACCCGCCGGGATTATAACGCAAATCTAAAATCAATCCCTGCATCCCTTTATCAGCCAATTTGACAAGTTCATTGTGAAAATCTTGAGCAGTATTATCGTTAAACTGACCAATACGGATATAGCCAATTTTATCATTTGTGTTTTCCACCGCCTTGCCAATAACCGACGGAGCTTTTATCATAGCACGTACAATTTTAACTTTACGTTCTTTTTTATTCTTGTCCAGCAAAGTAATTTCTACTTCTGTACCAACTTCCCCACGAATAGCATAAGCCACTTCATCCATATGCATATCCTGAATAAATTTGCCATTAACTGCAATAATTTTATCTCCAGCTTTAACCCCTGCTTTAGCCCCCGGTGTATCATCCAATACAGAAATAACAACGTACGCATTATTACGTTTGCCAAAAACAACCCCAATACCGCCAAAACCGCCTGACCTCATTTCTTCAATGGCCTTAAAATCTTTTTCGTCTAAAAAAACAGTATAAGGGTCACCAGTTGCTTTCAATAAACCGCTAATAGCGCCATGACAAAGTTTGCTGTTATCCAATTGTCCATCAAAATGCCTCCGCAACATACCCAACGCATACAAAAATTTTGTTGCTTCTGTAGCGCTACCAGTCAAATTGCGTAATTGTATACCTATAAAAAACAATGCTAATGCAAATCCAAACACTGCACCTATAGCATACGGCAATACTTTACCAATAAAACCTTTTCTTTTTTGCATAACAAACATTAATAAATATTATCCTTTTCACTTATATAATTTAATGGGTCAACAACTTCACCATGCAAACGCACCTCAAAATGCAAATGTGGACCTGTTGCCCAACCTGTAGCTCCGGAAATAGCAACCACATCACCTTGATGAACAAAATCTCCCTCATTACATTTAATAGAACTGTTATGGGCATACAAAGTAACCAATCCTTCTCCATGGTCAATCATAACAACATTACCATACCCGTTCATCCATCCTGCATAAGTTACAGTACCACGATTAGCTGCCTTAACAGGCGTGTAATAATCTACCCCAATATCCATTCCTGAATGATACTTTTTTGTACCAAAAACCGGATGTATACGCCATCCTGCATAAGACGTAATCACTCCACAACAAGGCCAAATAAAATTATCCGCCTTATCTGCAAAACGCTGGGGATTAACTTTTTCCATTTCTTTCAATAATTGACCAACACGTTCACTAGCTTCCACCAAATCCCTGTATTCAGCATCCTTTTTATTCTTTTCATTTTCAGCCGACTCCAATAAGCTTTTCCGTTTTTCTTTAAGTTCTGCCATATATACCTTGTCTTTAGCAATTTGTTCCTGTGTTGATTTTATTTCTTTCAGTTCCTTTGCCTGCCTTTGGGTACGGTCTTTAATATCTTGCACCGTATCCGAAATTTCCCGCATCATATTAATATCCCGATTAACTACTTTTTCCAACAAATACATTCTGCCTACAAAGTCGCCAAAATCTTGAGACCCCAACAAAACATCCAAATAACTGATTTGTCCATCTTTGTAAATGTCTCTCAAACGTTTGTAATAAATATGTTTTCTGTCTTCAAAAATCTGCTGTTTATTTGCAAGTGTCCGTTTATTATTTTCCAAACTTGTTTCCAATTTTCCTTTTTTTGATTTCAAATCAACAGAACGTTTTTGCAAATTATTAAGTTTCTCCACCACACTTTTAAAATCTTTACTTGCACGTTGTGCTTTTCTGCGTGCTTCCGCTTGCCGTTGTTTAACTATTTGAATTTGACGGTCAACTTCCGCTTTTTTTGCCTTAGCATCATCAATTTCATCAGCGCAAACAATCCCAACACCAAAAGTATTAACCACAAATAAAGATATTAAAAAAGCTGCAAAAAATTTTTTCAGCATTAAATATTCCTCTCACACCCGCAAAAATCTGCTTAACGAAATATAAGAACCGGCTACACCAATAATCCCGCCAACAAAAATCAAAGCAACCCAAATCCAAATCATTAGCGGCCATGTCGGCAAAACCGGTATGAATGCCAAAGCCAAACGAATTTTATCAATAACAGAACTATATAATATTGTCAAAGCTAAAGCGCTAATAACTGCTCCAAAAACTCCTATAAAAATACCTTCTAACAAAAACGGCCAACGAATAAATGAATCTGTAGCCCCTACATATCTCATAATTTCAATTTCTCTCCGCCTAGCATAAACCGTTAATCTAATTGTATTTATAATTATAAAAAGAGTTCCCATTCCCATCAAAATAATAATGGCAATACCACCATACCGTAAAACTCTGGTAAACTGAAATAATTTTTCCACAACATCTTTTCCATAACGTGCAGATTCCACATAACTCATCCCCTGAATTTTAGGAATAATTTCTGTAACACGCTCCGGTCCGTCAACATGCACATCAAAAGAATATGGCAAAGGATTATCATCCAATGCCGATAAAATTCCGGCATTAGACCCCAAACGTTCTTTAAACCTTTCCATCGCCTTCTCTTTATCAACTGTATCGACCTTAACTACACCTGGCAATGCGGCAATTTCCGAACCAATAATATTAATTTGGTCATCACGGGCATCATCCTGCATATATACAGTAATTTGCACTGAATCTTCCAAATACCTTGCAATATTATGACTATTTGCAAACAATAACAAAAAAATTCCTAATATAAGTACAGAAACTACTGCTGTAGTAACAGAAGCCACAGTCATAACACCATTTCTCCACATAGACCTCATTGTTTCATTAAAAAAATAAATTATACTATCAGCTTTATTCCCCATAAAAACCTCGATTCCTGTCACGAACAATATGACCGTTTTCAATCGTAATTACTCTTTTATTTAAATTATTGACAATATTTTCATCATGAGTTGCCATAATAACCGTAGCACCATGTTCGTTAATTTGCCTGAAAATTTCCATAATATCCCAAGCCGTTTCCGGATCCAAATTACCCGTAGGCTCATCCGCTATAATTAATTTAGGATCATTAACCACTGCACGGGCAATAGCCACACGTTGTTGCTCTCCACCTGAAAGCTCATTCGGGAAAGAATCTGACTTATGTGATAATCCAACCAAATCCAATACATGTCTTACCCTATGGCTAATAATATCTTTTGGGGCTTCCGTAACACGCATAGCAAAAGCAACATTTTCAAAAACTGTCCTATCTGGAAGCAAACGATAATCTTGAAAAACAATTCCCAAAAGACGACGCAAAGAAGGAACCTCCTTAGCTGACAAATCACTAATTGATTTAGCTACACCATTCACAAAAATTTCACCAGAATCTGCACTTATTTCCCTAAAAATCAATTTTATAAATGTGGATTTACCAGCTCCAGATGCACCAACTAAAAAAACAAACTCTCCCGGTGAAATATGTAAATTTATATTTTCCAATGCATAACCATCTCCATTATAAGATTTATACACATTTTTCATTCTTAACAATTTATTATGCCCCCTTCCAATAATTTGCTTACTATTTCATTATTTTTTTCTGACTGCAAATGCAATTCATGAAGATTTACTGTCACAACTACTGCCTGTTTGCATGCCTGCACAATACCATCTTGTGTCAATTTATCAATATTGCCCGCTGTAGTTCCATTAACCATATTTACAAAACTTTCTACTTTTGGATCATAATCTAAGGCAACAAAAGGTACCCCCATTACCGACGCAAAAATTAATGAATGTAATCGCATACCAACCAATAATTTTAAATTACCAATTAAGCTTAACAATTCTTCTGAACTGTATTCACGTTCTAAAATTTTGGCATCATGTCTCATCGCATGTTGTACTTTGCGTGCAATAACTATGTCTGCAGAGTATTGAAAAGGTATCAAAAAAACTCTATTTCCTTCATCTGCAAGAGCATCCAAAGCATCCACCAATGCACCTAAATATTTATCATTATCCCAAGAACGCACTGCAACACCAATAATATTTTTATTATTAGTATCAACTCCATGCCTGTTCAAAAGAACTTTTCCATCATCCAACCCTATTTGTGGTAATAAAAAAACTGCATCAGCCGTAAGTAAAATTTTTTCTTCAGACAACCCCAATTCCCTTAAAAACATTTGAGATTCTTTATCACGCACTGTTAAAATATCTGTATATTGCAAAACATATGCTGTCAGTTTTTTCAACCAATTACGACGAATAGGACCTATACCTTGAGCATATAACATTACATTTTTACTACAACAATGTCCCAAAAAAATAATTGTCAAATAATACAACAAACTTTTAATACTTGTCACATCCTGCAACAAACTGCCACCACCACTAATCAATAAATCACTATTCAACAAATTTTTGATAATACCAATAAAATTAAATCTATGAATACTGATGACATCATTACGAATGCTTGTTCTTTTAGGATTACCGCTAATGACAACTAATTCAACATCAGCTATTTTACTACGTATGCTATTAACAATGGCAGTCAAAATAGCTTCATCACCTGCATTATTAAAACCATAATACCCAGATAAAACTATTTTACCGCTCATGTTTCTGCTCCAAATTTTTCAAATTTTTAAATGTTATACAAATAAGAATTGCTAAAATTCCTAAAACAATACCAAAAGCAAAACCACCGCCAGCACGTGCCACACTCATCAAAAAAGGTGTACGCATATGGCAAAATGTTTCCACTAATGAAACCTGTCCAACCAATGCTCCTATAGTAAGCAAAATTCGCAATGAACAATGCCACTGCTTATGTGCTGCCAAAACCAATAAACAAAAGGCAACATGCCCGACCATAAATTCCTTAACTCGTGGACGTGCATACAAATGTTCTTGCAACCAATACCGCATTTGCAATTCCAAATCAGGTACCGGCACATCCCAACTATGCCCGGTTCGTGCAATAAACAAAAATAAAATTCCACACACAATTATTATTATAAACGCAATTTTAAACATACTATTTTTATCATAATATTTTTTTATAGCATCTTTAAAATTTTTGAAAAATTAAGAAATGCCGGAACATTTATTCAAATCAAAAATATTATATTTTTTTATACACAAAACCAACATTAAAACTAACGGAATCACAAAAGTCAACTTAACTCCACGATAATAATCAATCTCCAAAAGAAATCTGGCATCCGTCAAAATTGCTGACATTATACACGCACCACATAAACTTAATACTACACATAATGCCAAACAAATTGCAGCATTAGCTATTATTTGAATGACAGGTACATCTTTAACATTATCTAACATATCTGTCATTCTATAGACAGCTAATACCGGAAAAACAATTGCTGCAATCAATGCTAACGTTTGATGCGTAATAGTCCCAGAAGTAAAATTTTCAAACAACGCCACACCAGTAATAATTCCCCACAGCAATAAAGAGCGATTAAATCCCCAACCAAAAAGTAATTGTAACAATAAAACTCCTGCTGCCACAATGCTCGCAATTACAGGCATCAACAAAAATCTATTTGGGAAATACACTTCCATAGGTTTTGCTACGCCAATACTAAAGCCACGATTTTTAACATTTGTAGTTATTCTTTTTGCATAATCGATGTTAGTTCTAATCAAATCTTTACTACCACTTAAAAATGGAGTAATTATATTAACACGAATATTTCTTTCATCATCTGCTATTGCCCAGCGTCTTAACGCATCTTCTAATTCCAGTTCTTTCATTTCATAATAATCAATAGTAAAAGCACGAATAACATTATATCCACAAAAACGACTCATTTCCAGATGCCCCTGCACAGGGAAAAATCCTAATTGTGTCCAATGCTCCTGCAAGATAAGCGGTAATCTTCCCATTTTTTCTGCTGCATATTTCATATATTTGGGATAACCAAACATCTGATATCCTGCATGCATTACCCCAACAATATTTGCTCCTATTTTATTTATACGATTCCACAAAATATCGATATCTTTGTCAGTAACACCCCAAAAATTTTCTGGAGCAAGAACAATATTAAACCCAAGTTTGGAAAATCTTTTTATTTCATGACTCATAATGCCAAAAGGTAATTGTTGAACCGCTCTTTTTAATTTTCCATCGTGCAAATCCACCGGCACTGTACTTCCCCTAAACTCCATCACACGATTAGGCGACTCACCATAAACTTCAATCTGTTTTTTGTAACGTCGTTGTCCTATTTCTTGCAATTCATCAAAAATATGTTCGTGAGTTTCTCTTACAATTGCTAATCCATCACTTAATTCCAATTGGATTGCCCCCGTACGTGCCAGTCGTTCCAAAGAAGCATCATGAACTATTACAGTATTGACTCCTGCTGATTTATATGCTTTTAACAACTCATTTTCTGTTTCAAAATATGTTTCTATATCTTGGCTGTCTTTTCCTGCCGCTTTAATTAATTCATAACAATCCTTATGGCAAATAGCCTGACTGACAATTTTGTTAGAACTTTCTAATCCAATTCTTGGCGTCAACACAAAACTAGCAGCAAGAAAGCCAAAAAAAATAATAACCATTGCCAACTTATAAAAACTCTGTTCTTTTAAAGAATTAAACTTCATTATGCTACCTTACACTTTCTTTTGTTGACTTCGCAAATAACTTTCTACAAATCCCCGTAAATCTCCATCCATAACTGCTTGAATATTACCGGACTCAAACGAAGTACGATGATCTTTAACTAATGTATAGGGCTGAAAGACATAAGAACGTATTTGGCTTCCCCATTCAATTGCCTGATAATTGCCTGCCAATTCATCTATCTTTGCATCCTGTTTGGCTTTTTCATATTCATACAACTTTGCCCGCAACATAGTCATACACATTGCCCTGTTTTGAATTTGACTGCGTTCATTTTGGCATTGTACAACAATTCCTGTAGGTAAATGTGTCATACGCACAGCACTGCTTGTTTTGTTAACATGTTGACCACCTGCACCACTTGAACGATAAGTATCTACTCGTACATCGTCCATATTGATATTAACATCGACACTTTCATCCAATTCCGGCATTACATCTACTGCCGCAAAAGAAGTATGCCTACGGGCATTAGCGTCAAAAGGTGATATTCTTACCAAACGGTGTACACCTTTTTCACTACGCAAAAATCCATATGCATTATGTCCATTAATTTTCAGACTGGCACTCTTAATGCCTGCTTCATTTCCCGGCAACAAATCTAAAACATTTACCTCATAACCACTTTTTTCAGCAAATCTTGTAAACATTCTCAAAAGCATCTCTGTCCAATCCTGTGCTTCCGTTCCGCCTTCACCGGCATGCAATGTCATTAAAGCATTATTTGCGTCATACTCTCCACTCAAAAGCATTCCTAATTCCAAATGTTCCAAAGATTCTTTTATTTTTTCCAACATTTCATCCAATTCAGAAATTAAACTTTCATCAGGTTCCTCTGTCGCCATTTCCTGTAAAACAAAAGCATCATCCAAACTATTGCCTAATTTATCAAATTCGTCAACCTCACCCTTTAATCCATTCACATCCTGAGCAATTTTATTTGCTTTATCAGGATCATCCCAAAATGTAGGATCAGCCATACGATGTTCCAACTCTTGAACACGTTCCCTTTTTATTTCAACGTCAAAGAGACCTCCTAAGTTCTAAAAATTTACTCTTGGTTTTTTCTAATTCCGGTTTGTATTCTTCAATCAGCATTATCTTTCTGTTCCTCCACTATTTCAGCATCATCAATTTTATTGTCTGCATTCTCATCACCAATAGTTTTATCTTCTGATTTATCAATTTCTTTCTCTTTTGATGCTGGTTCTGTAACAACATTTACACGATACATATAACGCACCACATCATCTTGAATTGCATCCAACATGGCTTCAAACATATCATACGCTTCAAATTTATATTCCACTAATGGATCTTTTTGCCCGTAAGCACGTAAGCTGACACCTTCACGCAACATATCCATTGCATCCAAATGTTCCATCCAATGCATATCCACAACTTTCAACATAACAAGATTTTCAAGTTCCCTCATAATTTCAGAACCAACATGTTCTTCCCTTGCTTCATAAACATCAACTGCCAATTTATGTAAAAATTCACCCAATTCTTCACGACTGAAATTAGCAAGTTTATCCTCTGTTAGCTCTCCATGTGGAGCATAAAATTCTTCTGCATAAGTAATCAACGCTTTTAAATCCCAATCCTCAGAATATACTTCCGGAGGTGCATACATATCCAAAGTACGGTCAACAACTTTGTTCACCATTTCCATAATTCTGTCTTTTAACGAGGCTTTTCTCATTATCTTTTTACGTTCTGCATAAATTACTTCCCGTTGCTGATTCATTACATTATCATATTCCAATACATATTTACGAATAGAAAAATTACGTGCTTCAACTTTCTTTTGAGCGTTTTCAATAGATTTTGTTACCAAACTATGTTCAATAGGATCATCTTCTTCCAATCCCAATTTATCCATGATTCCCGCAATACTCTCACTACCAAAAATACGCATCAAATCGTCTTCCAAGCTCAAATAAAATTTGGAAGATCCAGGATCTCCCTGACGGGCACAACGTCCACGTAACTGATTGTCAATACGTCTTGATTCATGCCGTTCTGTTCCAATAATATGCAGTCCACCCAATTCAGGTACACCTTCACCTAACACTATATCTGTACCACGTCCTGCCATATTAGTTGCAATAGTAACTACCCCATACTCACCAGCATGAGAAATAATCTCCGCCTCTTGTTCATGATACTTGGCATTCAAAACACTATGTTTAATTCCTTTACGTTTTAACATAGATGACAATTCTTCCGATTGAGCAATAGATGTTGTACCTACAAGTACCGGTCTGCCGCTGGCATGCAAATCTTCAATCTCACGTACAACCGCCCTATATTTTGCCAAACGGGTTTTATAAACTACATCGGGTGCATCTGTACGAATCATAGGTTTATTAGTTGGAATAACCAAAACACTTAAACCATAAATTTTTTCAAATTCTTCCTCTTCCGTTTTGGCGGTACCAGTCATACCTGCCAATTTTTTATACATGCGAAAATAATTTTGATAAGTGATAGATGCTAAAGTTTGACTTTCCTTTTGAACTTTAACACCTTCTTTAGCTTCTATCGCCTGATGTAACCCTTCACCAAAACGTCTGCCAAACATCAAACGTCCTGTAAAATCATCGACTAAAATAATTTGGCCATCCTTGACAACATAGTCACGATCCCTATGCATAATTGCTTTTGCTTTTAATGCGGCAAGCAAATGATGGCTATAATCCACACCACTTTCACTATCATACATATTGGCGATACCTAATGCTTTTTCCGCTTTGGCAATACCTGCTTCAGTAGGTGCAACCTGCTTAGTTTTTTCATCAACAGTATAATCGTCACCTTCTTGTAAATTTGCCGCAATCTTGGCAAGTTTAGCATACATTTCCGTAGAATGTTCACCTGGACCGCTAATAATCAAAGGAGTACGTGCTTCATCAATTAAAATAGAATCAACTTCATCAACAATACAATAGTTTAACTCACGCTGTACAACTTCATCCTCATTAGTAACCATATTATCCCGCAAATAATCAAACCCTAATTCGCTATTTGTACCATAAGTTACATCACTACGATAAGCAATCCTGCGTTGTGCATAATTCATTTCATGAGTAATCAAACCAACCGTCAATCCCAAATATTTATATATACGCCCCATATCCACAGCATCACGCTTAGCAAGATAATCATTAACTGTTACTACATGAACACCTTTACCTTCCAAAGCATTCAAATAAACAGCTAAAGTTGCCACCAACGTTTTACCTTCACCAGTACGCATTTCTGCAATATATCCCCTATGTAAAGCGATACCACCTAACATTTGTACATCAAAATGTCGCATACCCGTAGTACGTTTAGATGCTTCCCGTACAACCGCAAATGCTTCTGGAAGTATGTCATCTAATGTTTCCCCTTTTTCAAGACGCAACCTAAATTCTATTGTTTTATTTGCTAAATTTGCCCCGCTTAACGATTGTAGTTCTGGCTCTAAAGCATTAATTTTAGCAACTATCGCCCGCATTTCTTTTAATTTTTTTTCATTACTGTCGCCAAAAATGGCTTTTACAAGTGAATCAAACATGCAATTCTCCTTACCCATAAGTAAAATATAATATGTATTATATCAAAAATTAAAAAAAAATAAAGTGCAGTTTTATACTGCACTTTATTCACAAATTAAATTACAAAATTTTAGAAAGAAAAGCTCGCATCCTTTCTGTCTTTGGATGGTCAAATATTTCATTAGGATTTCCTTCCTCCTGAATATTACCTCCATCAACGAATAAAACCCTATCTCCAACTTCTTTGGCAAACCCCATTTCATGTGTAACTACCACCATGGTCATGCCCTCATTTGCAAGATTTTTCATAACATCCAATACTTCATTAATCATTTCCGGATCTAAAGCACTTGTCGGCTCATCAAAAAGCAATGCCATAGGTTTCATGCATAACGCTCTGGCAATGGCAACCCTTTGTTGCTGACCGCCAGAAAGATTTTCGGGATAAACATTTGCTTTTTCTGCCAATCCAACTTTGCTAAGGTACTTCAATGCAGTTTCTTTTGCTTCTTCTTCATTAATACCACGCACTTTCATAGGGGCAAGCATCAAATTTTGCAGTACAGTCATATGTGGGAATAAATTAAATTTTTGAAATACCATTCCTACTTCCCTGCGAATTTCATTAATTTTAGGATGCTGACTATTAGTTATCTTTTCACCATTAATAGTAATACTTCCACCAGTCGGCTCCTCCAAAAAATTTATACATCGTAACAAAGTGGATTTACCCGAACCTGACGGCCCGATAATAACTACAACCTCTCCCTCCGAAACAGTTAAATTTACACCTTTAAGCACTTCCAACTGTCCGAAACTTTTATGTAAATTTTCAATTTTTATCATTTCATTTTTCATTTTGTTTCGAACCTCTTTTCCAACTTAGCTACAAATCTTGCTACAACAAGCACCATAAACAAATAAATTAATGCCACACAAGTCCAAATTTCCAAAGATGCATAAGTACGGGAAATAATTAGTTGTCCAGTACGAGTCAGCTCTTCAAAGCCAATGACCGAAACCAAAGATGAATCTTTTAGCATGGCAATGAACTCATTACCCAAGGGAGGAATAACACGCTTAAATGCCTGTGGCAAAACAATAAACCTCATTGTCTGCCACCATGTCAGACCCAAACTGCGTCCCGCCTCCATCTGTCCTGCATCAATGCTTTGAATACCCGCACGAAAAATTTCGGCTACATAAGCACCGCTATTAATTGAACAAGCTATAACTGCTGCCGGAAATTTTTCAATCCTGGCGCCAATAATAGCCGGCAAAGCAAAATAAACAATAAAAATCTGCACCAACAATGGTGTACCACGAATACAATCAATATATACATTCGCAATTATTCGTAAAATTTTCCAATTACATATCCGCATTATTCCCATTAGACAACCAATACACATACCAATAAAAACAGCTACCGCAGTAATTTCCAATGTAACCCCAGTACCTTGGATAAGCAAAGGTATAGAATGTGTTATTAAATCAAAATCCATAATGTTTCTCCTATAAAAATCCCCGTAGCAGATGCCACGGGGACAACGCTTAAGTTCTTTTTAATGCCAATCAGTTAAACCATTTAGCATAAATCTTGTCATATTCACCATTTTTCTTTAAAGTTGCCAAAGCCTTATTCATATCTTTAGTTAATTTTACATTATTTTTATTAAATGCAAAACCATATTCTTCCGCTTCTAAAATATCACCTACCGCTTTACATTTTTTCCCTGCAGGAGTTTTTAAATAAAACGCAATGACTGGTGCATCATTAATTACAGCATCAGCTCCTCCATTGACCAACTCCATACATGCCTCGACATTAGTATTATAAGCAACAACAGTTGCACCATCCACCTGACGTGATTTATTTTCGCCAGTTGTACCAATTTGGCAGGCAATTTTCTTTCCTTTTAAATCAGTATAACCCTTAATATCCGTATTACCAACTGACACCAAAACCTGCAAGCCAGCTGTATAATAAGGTGCAGAAAAAGTAACAACCTTTGAACGGGCTTCTGTAATCGTTATACCGGAAGCGGCACAATCAATAATATTTGTCTGTAAAGAAGGAATTAATGCATCAAATCCAATATGTTGGATTTCCACCTTATATCCAGCTTCTTTACCCATTGCACGAATTAAATCCATATCAAACCCAACAAACTCACCTTTGTCATCTGTAAACTCAAAAGGTGCAAATGTCGGTTCCGTAGCAACACGCAAAATCTTTTCTGCTGCCATACATGTTGCCGAAATACCCATAAGTACAATCACTGCTAACATTGCTAATTTTTTCATTTTAAAGCACTCCCCATTAATACAAATTTTGTGAATATATGCATATTATATGCGTAATTATGCATTATGTCAAGAATAATGTATTGATTTTGTATAAAAATAAATCTCTGATGTGTC
>JAGHTS010000098.1 GCA_018065225.1 Candidatus Phascolarctobacterium caballi | reverse complement strand
CCGCTTTTATTGCCGTGTTAGAACGCCTGACTGTGATTTGTGGCAGAAGCGGTATTGACACTACCGCCGCAATGTTAGTCCAAGCCAAAATGGACAGCGATATCCTGTCGTTGTTCGTGTTAGGATTTATATGTAATATTTTTATTTATATCGCTGTAAATATTTATGCAAAATGTCAACATGAATTAGGGAAATATCTGGCTTTGTTTTTAGGTGTATCCAGTTTTATACTTTGCGGTACAGAGCATAGTGTAGCCGATATGTATTACTGGTCAGTCAGCGGTATCTTGTTCAGCCAGCCACTGGAATCACTATTTTGCATTTTAGTAATTTCTCTTGGCAATGTGGCAGGTGGTGTATTGATGCCTTTGTTGGAAAAAGTCGGGAACAAAAATTAAACATTTTTGCAGATTAAAGCAACTGTTAAAAACAGTTGCTTTTTTATAGAAAAATACTATTCAAATAATACTGCTTTTGTTATAATACCTTTGAAAATAATATCCCGTCACAGGAGGTAAAGAAATGGTCATAAATGATACTCAGGTCAAAACCTTGATTGAAGCACTGCCATATCTCAGCGCTTTTAAAGGTGAAACCGTAGTAATCAAATATGGTGGTAACGCCATGCTTAATGACGATTTAAAAAATAAAGTTTTGCAAGATATCGTTTTCCTGCAACAGGCAGGTATGAAACCTGTAGTCGTACACGGCGGAGGTCCTGAAATCAATGCTTTGTTAAAAGTATATAACAAACAAACAGAGTTTGTGGCAGGATTGCGTGTCACCGATGCTGAAACCATGAGTATTACCGAAATGGCTTTGGTCGGCAAAGTCAACACCGATTTGGTTGCGCGCCTAAACACTTTGGGCGGAAAAGCAGTTGGATTAAACGGCAAAGATGCCCGTCTGTTGTCAGCCAAAAAACATATGGCAGATGTTATTGATAAAAACGGGGAAGTAAATTTGGTTGATATTGGTTTTGTAGGAGAAGTTTGCCATGTCAATACAGAACTAATAGAAGTTTTGTTGGCAAGCGATTATATCCCCGTCATTGCCCCCATCGGCTTTGGTGAAAACGGCGAAACTTTTAACATTAACGCAGACAGCGCCGCAGGAGAAATCGCAGGTGCTTTGCAAGCATCCAAACTGTTAATGTTGACAGATGTCAAAGGTATTTACAGTGCTTATCCCGACGAAGGCAGTTTTATCAGTACCTTAAATTTTGAACAAGCCAACGAACTTATAGTTTGCGGCAAAATTGACGGCGGTATGATTCCCAAAGTACGTGCCTGTATCTCCGCCTTAAGCGGCGGTGCCAAAAAAGCACACATCATTGACGGCAGGGAACCCCATTCCATTTTAATGGAAATATTCAGCAACAATGGCGTAGGCACCGAAGTTATTAAGGAAGGTAAATAATTATGGAAAGACAAGATATCATTGATACTGCAGAAAAATATTATCTCCCCGTATTCAAACGTTTGCCTTTGGTACTTGACCACGGACAAGGCGCCCATGTATGGGATACTAACGGCAGGGAATACATAGATTGCTTGGCAGGTATTGCTGTAAACTCGTTGGGTTACAACCACCATTTCCAAGTCAAAGCCATTGCGGAACAGGCAGCCAAATTAATCCATTGTTCCAATTTTTTCTATACAGACATTCAGGCAAAAGCGGCAAAACTGTTTTGTGAAGTAAGCGGTATGGACAGAGTGTTTTTTGCCAATTCAGGGGCAGAAGCCAACGAAGGCGCTTTAAAATTGGCACGTAAATATGGTACAAACAAAAATCCTGACAAGTTCCGTATTATCACTGCCAAAATGAGTTTTCACGGGCGGACAATGGCAACCCTTACCGCTACAGGGCAGCCACATTATCAGGAAGGATATGCCCCCCTGCCGCAGGGTTATGAATATGTGGAATTTGACAACATCAATGCCTTAGAACAAATTATGGACGATAAAGTATGTGCTGTAATGTTAGAACCAATACAAGGTGAAGGCGGTGTCCATGTACCCCACCATGATTATCTTGCCAAAGTCAGGGCATTATGCGACAAGTTTGACGCACTTTTGATTTTTGATGAAATCCAAACTGGTGTAGGTCGTACAGGTGCTTGGTTTGAATATATGAACGCCAAAGTAAAACCAGATATTTTGACCTTTGCCAAAGGTGTCGGCGGAGGCATCCCCGTAGGCGGGTTTGCTATCCCCGAAAAATTGGCAAACGTATTCAAACCCGGTGACCACGGTGGAACTTTTGGTGGAAATCCCTTGGCAATGGCAAGTGTTTATGCCACATTATCCGCCATACAGGCAGAAGGAATTATCAGCAAAGTCCAAGAAAATGGTTTTTATTTCAAAAGCAAATTAGAAGAAATTGCTTTGAAATATCCGGAAAAAATTTTGGAAGTACGGGGCAGAGGTTTGATTATCGGTATGGAAACTACAAAACCGGCAACCGACATTGTCAATCTTGCTTTGGAACAAGGGATTATAGTTAACGTAACCGTAGGTAATGTAGTACGCCTTGTACCGCCTTTAGTAATAACAAAAGCGGATATTGATAAAGTTGTTTCCGTATTAGACAGAGTGTTTGCACAATTTTAATCTTGTATAAAAAAGGACGTGATATAATCACGTCCTTTTTTATACTTCTAAATATATCCTTGTTTATTAAAAATCCCGTCACATACTGTGACGGGATTTTCGTTTTGTTTATTATTGTCAAATGCTTTTACCATTCACCAATTCTTTTGTCCTTAACCGCATCAATGCCCTGTCCAATGCCGCCTTGGCTCTGGCAACATCAATATTTTCCGACTTGGAAGCCAAACGGTCTTCCGCCCGTTTTTTTGCTTCATTCGCTCTGGCAATATCAATGTCCTTGCCATCTTCTGCCACTGTTGCCAAAACAGTCGCTTTTTCGCCGTTCATTTCCAAAAAACCGCCACATACAGCAAAATGTTTCCATTTGCCGTCTGCCAGTTTAATGTCAAGGGGTGCCACAGTCAAAGAAGCCGTAATGGGTTCGTGTTTGTTTTCAATACCCATACTGCCAACCGGAGTTTTAAAACCGATATAGACACACTCGTTGGTGCTAAAAAGCATCTTATCCGGCGTGACAATTTCAAAACTAAAAGGTGTAGCCACTTATTACTCCTTCATAGTTGCGGCTTTCGCCACAGCATCATCAATGGTACCAACCATATAGAATGCGCCTTCCGGCAAATCATCATGTTTGCCTTCCAGTATTTCCTTAAATCCGCGGATAGTTTCTTTTAAAGGAACATATTGACCGGGTGTGCCGGTAAACTGTTCTGCCACAAAGAATGCCTGACTGAGGAATTTTTGAATCTTACGGGCACGGGCAACTGTAACCTTGTCCTCTTCGCTCAATTCTTCCATACCCAAAATCGCAATGATATCCTGCAATTCTTTGTAACGTTGCAATATTGCCTGTACACCACGGGCTACGTTGTAGTGTTCCTCACCGATTACCAGCGGATCCAATATACGGCTGGTGGAATCCAAGGGGTCAACTGCCGGATAAATACCAAGTTCTGCAATCTGACGGCTCAACACGGTGGTGGCATCCAAATGGGCAAATGTTCCTGCCGGAGCCGGGTCTGTCAAGTCATCCGCAGGCACATATACTGCCTGAACGGAAGTAATGGAACCTGTCTTTGTGGATGTAATACGTTCCTGCAAAGC
>JAGHTS010000113.1 GCA_018065225.1 Candidatus Phascolarctobacterium caballi | reverse complement strand
TTTATGCACCGACACTAAGGGAAGTTCCGGCGGAAGCGGAAATAATCAGTCATCAGTTGCTGATGCGGGCAGGATTTATCCGTAAGGCGGCAGGAGGTATGTACACATATATGCCTTTGGCTTGGCGGGTAATGAAGAAGATAGAGAAGATTATACGTGAGGAAATGGATGCCAAAGGGGCACAGGAGATTTTGATGCCCATTGCCCAACCTGCCGAGTTGTGGCAGGAAAGCGGCCGTTGGGGCGCTTATGGTGCGGAAATGTGGCGGCTGAAAGACAGACACGGCAGGGAGTTTTGTTTGGGACCTACACATGAGGAAATGATTACGGCTTTGGTACGTGACGAAGTCCGTTCATATCGGCAAATGCCTTTGATGTTATATCAAATTCAAAACAAGTACCGTGATGAACGGCGTCCCCGTTTCGGTTTAATTCGCAGTCGTGAATTTGTAATGAAGGACTGCTATTCATTTGATGTGGATGAAAAAGGTTTGGATAAATCGTACAATGCCATGTATGACGCTTACAGCAGAATATTTACCCGTTGCGGTTTAAATTACAGACCGGTTGAAGCGGACAGCGGTGCCATCGGCGGCAGTGGTTCCCACGAATTTATGGCTTTAGCGGAAACTGGTGAAGCAGAATTAGTTTATTGTACAAAATGTGAGTATGCGGCAGATGTGGAAAAAGCGGAACTGCATGAAATTGTTGCTGCTGATGAGCAATTACAAGAAAAACAGGAAGTGTCAACTCCTAACTGTAAGACCATTAAAGATGTTTGTGAGTATTTGAAATTGCCAGTTGAAAAATCGGTTAAGGCGGTGGCATTTAATTCTGAGAAAGGTTTGATTTTGTGTTTTGTTCGTGGTGATCATGAGGTAAACGAGATAAAAGTTGTTAATACTGTGGGTGTGGCAGAAGTGGAAATGGCGGATGACGGACTTTTGGCAACGGCAGGAACTGTGGGCGGTTATATGGGGCCTGTGGGTTTGGATGCCAAAAAGGTCATTGTAGTGGTGGACAGTACGATTATGAAAATGCATAATTTCTGTTGTGGTGCTAATAAAGAAGGTTACCATTTAATTAATGTTAATCCCCAGCGTGATTTTGTTCCCGCTTATGTTGCAGATATCCGCTTAATACAGAAAGGCGACCCTTGCCCGCATTGCGGGGCGACTGTGGCCCATGCCAGAGGTACGGAAGTGGGGCAGGTGTTCAAACTGTTTACCAAATATTCTGCGGCTATGGGGGCAAAATATCTGGATGAACAAGGTAAGGAACAACCCATTGTTATGGGTTGTTATGGAATTGGCGTGGGACGCACCATGCAGGCAGTGGCGGAACAATTTAATGATAAGGACGGATTGATTTGGCCTGTAGCAGTGGCTCCTTATGAAGTGATTGTCCTGCCGATGAATACAAAGGATGAGGCAAGTACGCAAAAGGCGTTTGCCATTTATGAAGAATTGCAACGGGCAGGTGTGGAAAGGGTTATTGATGACCGTAACGAGCGTCCGGGAGTTAAATTTAAGGATGCAGATTTGATAGGGTATCCTTTGCGTGTGGTGTGCGGGCCCAAAACTATGGAAAGCAAGCAATTAGAAGTTAAAATCCGTAAAACAGGGGAAGTAAAAATGCTTGATTTAAATGGTAATTATGTTGAAGCAATTAAGAAAATTTTGAAAGAGTTATAATGAAATACTTTATTGAACCTGACAAACAGAAAACAGAAACACTTTTTGGAAATCTTAAATTAAGTGACGCGGAACACGCGTCACTGCTTTTATTTGTTTTGCAACAGATAGAAGTAGATACAGATGGCAATAAATGGGTATTGCACGGAATTGGTAAGTTGTCATCAGAATTGCAGACAAAAATCGGCAGTCAGTTAGCGGAAAAATTTAAGGTGCAACAGGTTGAGTTTCGGACAAGTGAAAAAACTGAATTGTCTGAAAATAATGATAACCAACAGGAACAAAAGCAGGAAGATGTAGAAAGCGTGCCGCAAACTACCAATGAAGACGAGTTCTCCAAAGCGTATGCGGCATTATATGCTTCTAAAACAAAAGGACTGCTTTATGGCAGTATGCCTAAGGGTAAGGTCAAGCCACTAAGTGAAGTTACAGAAGAAATGCATAGGGTGGTTGTAGAAGGTGAGTTTGTCCGTTCCATTGACCGTGACGGCAATTTGCAAATTTTTGACGAGCGTGTTTTAAAATCTGGAGCCATTCTCCTTAGTTTTAATTTAGTGGATGCAACTGACGGAATTTATGTACGGATGCGTTTCCCGCAGGAGCGTGGTGAAGGGGATTTTTCCAGTGTTGCCCGTAAGGAATGTAATGAGTTTAAGCGCCTTTTCAAACAGGGGATGCGGTTGCGTATTCAAGGCAATGTTACAGCCGACAAATATTTGAATGATGAATTGGTGTTGGAGCCAAAGGGTATTTTACTTGTACCGACAGGACAACGGATGGATAATGCAGAAAGCAAACGGGTGGAATTGCACTGCCATACCAAAATGAGCCGTATGGACGGCATTACACCAATGGACGAACTGGTAGAACAGGCGATAAGGTGGAACCACCCTGCGTTGGCAATTACAGATCACGGGGTTGTACAGGCATTTCCTTTTTGTATGGATGTGCTAAATGCCGAAAACAGCAGACGTAAAAAAGCGGGGGAACAGCCCTGCGACTTAAAATTGATTTTTGGTATGGAAGGGTATCTGATTGCTGATAATAATGATGAAACCAATGTTGACCGTGAGGATAATGAGGACGACAATACCAAAAAGAAACGCAAAATACCCAGTAATCATATAATTTTATTGGCAAAAAATATTGCAGGGTTGCGTAATCTTTATAAATTGGTTACCATCAGCCATTTACGATATATGTACCGTAATCCGTTGTTGCCACGTAAAGTTATTGAAGAACACAGGGACGGACTGATTATCGGCAGTGCCTGTGAAATTGGGGAATTGTACCGGGCGGTTTTGCGTGGGGCATCGGACAAAGAACTGGAAAAAATAGCATCATTTTATGATTATCTTGAAATCCAGCCATTGGGCAATAATGCTTTTTTGTTGCGTAACAACAGCAAACTTACAGAAAAAGATTTACAAAATTATAACAAAAAAATATATGAGGTTGGGAAAAAACTTGGCAAATTGGTTGTGGCGACAGGAGATGTGCATTTCTTAAATCCTGAGGATGCCAAAGTACGTGCGGTTTTACAGGACGGGCAAAAAATATCAGGATGCAGATTATCAGGCACCATTGTATTTTCGCACAACGGAAGAAATGCTGGCAGAATTTTCCTATTTTGGTGAAGAAATTGCCAAGGAGTTGGTGGCTACAAATCCGCAAAAGATTGCTGCTATGGTTGAAAGAATGGAGCCGGTGCCCGGCAGGGACAAACTTTATTCACCACATATTGATAATGCGGAAAAAGAAATCAAACAGATGGCTTATGCAAGGGCACATGCACTTTATGGCAAGGAACTGCCCAAAATAGTTGCTGACCGTTTGACATTGGAATTAAATGCCATTATTGGGAATGGTTTTGCAGTTTTGTATTATATTGCTTATAAATTAGTGGCACGGTCTTTGGCAATAAATTATATGGTCGGCAGTCGTGGTTCTGTAGGTTCAAGTTTTGTTGCCACAATGGTTGGCATTACAGAGGTTAATCCGTTGGTGCCGCATTATTGCTGCCCAAAATGTCAGCATACGGAATTTTTTACCAATGGTGAATACGCCAGCGGTTTTGATTTGCCACAAAAAAAATGTCCAAAATGCGGAACGGACATGATACGGGACGGACATAATATACCATTTGCGGTATTTATGGGATTTCACGGGGACAAAGTGCCGGATATTGATTTGAATTTTAGTGAAGTGGCTCAGCACTACGCACATGAATATACAAAGGAACTGTTTGGACGTGATTATGTTTGCCGTGCAGGAACCATTGCCACTATTGCAGTAAGGACAGCAATAGGTTTTGCCAAGAAATATTTTGAAAACCGTAATATTCATGCCCATCCCGCAATGATTGCCTCCATTGTCCAAAGATTGCAGGGGGTAAAACGGACTACAGGACAGCACCCCGGCGGTATAATGGTTGTTCCCCGTGATACGGATATTCATTACATAACACCAATGAATTATCCCAGTAATGAAAAGAAAATGAAACTTAATATATTGGGTGAATATGACCCGCCGACAATCACCACTCATTTTGATTACCATAGTATAAATGACCGCTTGATCAAACTTGATATTTTGGGGCATGATGATCCGGGAATGCTCAGACATTTGGAAGAAATTATACCCGGATTGCACGCTAAAGATATTCCTTTTGGCGACCCTGATACAATGGCAATTTTTACAGGGACAAAATCATTGGGGGTGACAGAGGAACAAATAAATTGTCCTGTGGGGACATTTGGTATTCCAGAATGTGGCACACAATTTGTGCGTCAGATGATTGCAGATGTCAAACCGACAAAGTTTAGTGATGTAGTACGTATTTCCGGTTATTCACATGGTACGGATGTGTGGTTGAATAATGCCCAAGATTTGATAAGGGAAGGCAAACCTGTTAAAGAGACAATTTCTACCCGTGATGATGTAATGACCCATTTGATTCAAGCAGGAGTAGAACCGTCCATGGCATTTAAGACAATGGAATATGTCCGTAAGGGCAATGCCGCTAAAAAAGGTCTTTTGCCGGAAATGAAAGATGCGATGGCTAAGGCAAAAATCCCGGAATGGTATATGCGTTCCTGTGAAACAATCCAGTATTTGTTCCCCAAAGCACATGCGGTGGCGTATGTTATGATGGCATACCGCATTGCGTATTGTAAGGTACATTACCCCAAAGAATTTTATGCGGCATATTTTACAGAGCGGGCAGATTTGTTTGATGCCACAATGCTTGTTAAAGGGAAAGATTTTATAAAGAAGTTTATTAGCGATACTTATAATGAGGGATATAAGGCAGAAAAAGTAGCCAAAGCATCATTGCCTTATTTGGAATTGGTAGTGGAAATGATGGAACGTGGTTTTGCTTTTGAGCCGATGGATTTGTACAAGTCAGATGCAGTGAGTTTTGTTATTACAGAAAAGGGGTTGCGACCGCCGTTGGTGTCATTGCCGGGGGTGGGAATGGAAGCCGCAAAGATGCTTGGCAAAGCAGTTATAGAGGCAAAAGAAAAAAACACTCCTTTTTTAAGCAGGGAAGATTTGATGGCACGGAGCGGTATTGGCAAATCTGTTGTAGAAAAGTTGGCAGAGGTTGGGGCACTTGGGGATATGCCGGAAAGCAACAGTATAAGTTTGTTTGAAT
>JAGHTS010000061.1 GCA_018065225.1 Candidatus Phascolarctobacterium caballi | reverse complement strand
CTTTTGTTTTGCCATACCCGAAATAATCCTGTGCCAAATTGCCTTCACCAACCAACACCGAAACGAAACTGTTGCTGTCCACAAATTTGGCATTGCTATAATCCACGGACACACTGCCCCCGTCCAAAGCAATATTGTCAAGGGCAACATCCCCCGTCATTCTCGCCGTACCTTTTGTCTGTGCAAGATAAACATCATCAAGGGTCAGTTCCAAAGTACTGCTGCTTTCCACGTCTTTCAGGCGGGTAATTTGTCCCTCCGCCACACTGCCCTTGCCACCCTCTGCATTGGTGGCGAATAGCACAGAAGAAGTGTCAAAACTAATGGTAGGACGAATGCCGTATACTCCCACCGAAGCACCGCTGTTACGGATAATTCCATTGAAATCCACCCAATCATTGACATTTGCACCGGTAGTGTATCTAAACCCATACACTTCAGTTTCCCATGAATGCCAATGGATAGAACCCAGGGCATAATAACGGGCATTATCACCGGCATAGGAAGTCGTTTGTGCTTTCCTGTCATTAACATTCCAGCCGTAGTTGCCCCCGTCCTTCACATCGTCAAAAGAAGGCAGGCCCAACACATCCCCATATTTATTAAGAACATTCAACATGGCAAACTCACCTGCCGTAAACAGGTCTTTGACAAAAGTCGAGTCCATCTTCAGCATATTGGTAATTTTCCACATTTCAGTATTGCCAACACTCCCGTCCGTTGCCGCTATAACTTTGTCACTGAGAAATACCGGTTCTCCATTATCTTCCTTGACATAGGTCCAAACCACCGGCTGCTTGGCATTGCTGTTATCCTGCCAGTAATTGCCAAAAACGATTTTTTGCCCTATTCCAATATCAGCGAAATTCACTGCTGCATTGTGTTGGCTGAGAGTTACATCCAGTTTCCCTTTGTTGGTTGCATTTTGGGTAAAAATAAAGGTCTGCTTGTTCGCCATATCCGTAACCCGGGCATCCTGTATCGTCAAACCGCTCAAACTACCGCCGGTAGTTGTGAACACATCCACTGTACTCCCCAAATCCGAGGCATATTTGGTTGCTAATCTTATCTCTCCGCTTGCGGAAGTGTTAATAGTAAATGTGTCCTTGCCCAAATCAAAGGCATAAACGGCAGTTTTACCGCTCTCGCCAAATGTAAGCGTGCCAATGCTACCACTTTGGGCATTGCCGTTAGCCAAATTCAAAACGCCTTTGACAGTCAAAGAATTAGCATAGATATTGCCTTTCACATCCATTTTATTGGCAGATATAACTGCATCGCCATTCAAATTGCCTTGAACTTGAATATTTTCCCCAACTTCCAAAGTCACATTTTCTAACGTAATATTTCCCTTAGCCGTCAGGTTTTCATCTATTACCACTTTGTCAGTACTGTCGATACCTGTAATTTTTGCCCCATCATCCGTCGTCAATGATTCCTGCAAATTTAATATTTTATTAGAACCCGTCAGTTTTAATGTGCTGTCATTACACAAGTGAGTTTCATCCGTCACAGCACCATCAACCAAGTTTAAAGCACCGTTGACTTCCAGACGTTTTGCCTCCAAAGTACCGCCAATGGTAAGTTCTGCCCCGTCACGAAGTTGCAAATAATCAGCCGCTTTCAAAATCCCCTGAATAGTAAATGTGCCACCGTCCATATACAAACTGTTCAAGTCCACATTCATTGCCATAACACCGCCATTGATGCCATATAATTCTATGTCGTTCCAAACATCAGCGGTCTTTGTCAATTTCAAAGTACGGTTTGTTACTGTCGCATCATCAGGGTTTACTACAGAAAACGCCCCGCCCAAGTGAAAACGTCCACCCTCAGTAATAGTGGTATCAATCAATTTGACACCATTGCTGTTTTCCCAGACAAATTTGTTTTTGACCGTAACATTACTGCTTCCTTCAGCGGTATAATTAACACCCTTGCCAATCGTCAGTTCGTCATACGTAACATCCCATTTATTTGTAAAAGCACTTATCTTTGCATTTTCTGTCTTTACATACATTTCGTAATAATTTCCTAACAAATCATACGATGTACCTATCCATTCATTAAAAAGATGGATTGTATTATTTCCTGTGATAGAACTGTCAAACTTAATTTTCACATTTTCCGCCATACCATTAGTGCTATCCGCTAACCGGGCATAGGCAAGATAATTTCCATCAGCGTCTTCCACCAGTCCGCCAATTCCCTGACCTGCTCCCGTTGCCAAACCGGCAACGTCAAAAGTGATTTTATCCTGTGTAACATTCAGTTTCGTAATATTGATATTCTTTTCTTTGACAGTATCTTTGAGAGTAAATTTTATTGTTGATGTATCCGAAACTTCTTCTTTAAAAGTATCGCTTAACACTTTATCTTTATAATAAGCAAAACCAGACGGTTTAAGGTTAATGGTGGGAAAAATATCCTTTGCATCTTCACCACGTTGTTGAACAATACTGCCATCAGGTTGCACAACATTAACGATAAAACTCTGAATATACCAAACATCTCCTCTGACGCTTTCACGATAAAAACCGTCACCAAGCCAATATGAATATGGTGCTCTCCCCCTGTTGGCAAGACCATCAACGTGGGCAAGGGTCGGCAAAGCAAAAATTCCGTACACATCATAACGCCAAAACCCCCATCCATCAACGTGTCCTACAATAGAAGTTTGGTTCTGCAAAAGTCTCAATTCATCAACAGAGAAAAATTGGGACACATTCTCATTAAGATATTCCAACGCCTCCGAATAATAACATATTTGACTCTCACCAGCATACGTAGAAAACCTGTTATAACCCCATCTCTCATTGGCGAGCAAGCTCAAACCGCCGCTATCCCAGGCGACAATCTGCCAAGTTGGTGTTCCATCCGGATAACTTACTGTTTGACTCTGCACATAACCCCGTTTCTGACCGAAAGCAATATTCTTGCCAATCAAGGAACCAAAATCCTTCGGCCCCACCACCGCATTCACATTCGCCGCCTGTACCGGCAACATCCCGCCCGTCAGCACGCCAGCCAGCACCGCACAAGCAAGTAAAGATTTTGTTTTGTTTTTCTTCAAAGTAACCCCTCCCCGTTGTTTTAATTGATAACGAGTAATTACAGAAACATTTATTATCATTTCCAATCATCCATATTTTGTCTTTGATTATTTGATGCTTACTGTATTGCATATTTTAA
>JAGHTS010000204.1 GCA_018065225.1 Candidatus Phascolarctobacterium caballi | reverse complement strand
TTTGGTGTGATTTATATAAACCTGCTTCACAAAATATTTATATTACCACGGATGAAGGCAGTGTAGGAACAAAAGGTAATGTGATGGATGAATTTAACAAGTTGGTATTGCAAGATTATGATTGTATTTATGTTTGTGGACCAAATGTGATGATGCATGCGGTGGCGGATATTTGTCTAAAAAATAATAAAAAATGTCAGGTCAGTTTGGAAAGATATATGGCTTGTGGTTTAGGCGCTTGTTTGGGATGCAGTTGTGAAAGTAATGGCAGAAGGGTTAAAGTGTGTCAAAACGGACCTGTATTTTGGGCAGGGGAGGTGTCGGAATGGTGACTGTTGATAAACGTTTGGCAGTAAATATTGCAGGTGTGGATTGGGTTACACCTGTTACAACCGCTTCTGGGACGTTTGGTTTTGGCTTGGAATTTCAGGAACTTGCAGATTTAAGCAAATTAGGAGCAGTTACTGTAAAAGGATTATCGTTACAGCCAAATGCAGGTAATAAAGGACAAAGGGTTGTGGAAACTCCAAGCGGTATGTTAAATAGTATCGGGCTGGAAAATCCAGGCTGTGATTTTTTCAAAAAAATAACTTTGCCTATGTTAAAAAGAAAAAATATTCCTGTCATTGCCAACATTTACGGACATTCTTTGGAGGAATATGAAGCGGTTGCAAAAGCATTGGATGTGGACGGTGTGGCGATGGTGGAAATTAATATTTCTTGCCCAAATGTAAAGGAAGGCGGTATGGTTTTTGGCACTAATCCGAAAACAGCGGCTGAGGTGGTGAGGACGGTTAAGAGGGCAACGGGAAAGCCGATTATTACCAAACTTAGTCCGAACGTAACGGATATTGTGGAAATGGCATTGGCAGTGGAAGAAGCGGGAACAGATGCTATTTCTATGATTAATACTTTATTGGGTACTAAAATTGATATAGAACGACAAAAACCAGTGTTAGGTAACGTGTTTGGGGGTCTATCCGGTCCCTGTATTCGTCCTGTGGCGGTGCGTATGGTGTATCAGGTGTCCCAAAAAGTTCATGTTCCTATTATTGGTATGGGAGGAATTATGAATGCTGATGATGCTATTGAGTTTATGTTGGCAGGAGCCAGTGCTGTGGCAGTGGGAACAGCTAATTTTGTGGAGCCGGGGATTACAGATAAAATAGTTGATGGTATGTTAGATTATATTAATCGTAAAGGGTATCAAAATATCAGTGAAATTGTGGGGTTGGCATGGAAATAAATAATGAAAAATTAATTGTGGCATTAGATTTCTCAAATTTGCAGGAAGCACAACAATGTGTACACGAGTTGGGAGATTTGGTGCAATGGTATAAAGTGGGTATGGAACTTTTTTATGTGGCGGGTACGGATATTATTGAATTTTTGAAAAAAGAAAATAAAAAAGTTTTTTTAGATTTGAAATTGCAGGATATACCAAATACTGTGGCAAATGCTTTAAAAGTTTTGACGGCATTAGGTGTGGATATGATAAATGTACATGCTGTTGGTGGAAGAACAATGTTAACAGAGGCATCAAACGCTGTTCATAGTAAAGCAGATGAGTTAGGAATTAAAAAACCTAAATTAATTGCAGTAACTATTCTTACCAGTATGGATAAAGTAGAATATGAAGAAATAAATTATAAAAACCCTGTATCACAACAGGTTGTAGATTTGGCGAAATTGACTCAATCGTCTGGATTAGATGGTGTGGTGGCAAGTCCGCAGGAAGCAAAAGATATCCGTTCTGTTTGCGGAAAAGATTTTTTGATTGTTACTCCCGGTGTACGTCCTTTGGGGTCAGTGTTGAATGACCAAACAAGAGTTGCAACACCTTTAAAAGCAATACAAAATGGTGCTACGCAAATTGTAGTTGGCAGACCAATTATAAAAGCCGCTGACAGGCGTGCTGCGGCTTTGAACATTCTTAAAGAAATTGAAAATTTATAAAGGAGGTAAATATGTTAACAGAACAAGATGTAATGAAAATGTTAGAAGAAACTCAGGCGGTTTTACACGGGCATTTTTTGCTTACCAGTGGGTTGCATAGTCCTATGTATGTGGAAAAATTTAATGTATTGCAACATCCAAGTTATACAGAAAAACTTTGTCAGGAGATTGCCCGCCGTTATGCTAATGATAATATTGAATTGGTTGTGGGGCCCACAACAGGTGGTATCCTTTTGGCACATGAATGTGGTAAAGCATTGGGAACAAGGGCGATTTTTACGGAACGGGAAAATGGTAAAATGATATTGAAAAGAGGTTTTACTATTCCCAAAGGTACACGTTGTTTGGTGGTAGAAGATATTGTTACCACAGGCGGTAGTGTACGGGAAGTAATGGACGTAGTTAAAGAATATGGAGGGATAGTAGTTGGTATCGGTTTGTTGGTAGATCGCAGTGGCGGTAAAGTTGATTTTGGGGTACGGACAGAACCATTATTGAGATTGGATGTTACTACATATAAGCCAGAAGATTGTCCTTTGTGTAAAGATAATGTTCCTATGACTAAACGGGGAAGAACAGGAAAATAAAAGCTTATATAAAAATGCAGGACTAAAATAATATGAAATTAGACAAGCGTTTGTCAGCAATAGTAAAATATGTGCCTGATGGAGCAAAGGTAGCTGATATTGGCACTGATCATGCATATTTGCCTACGGTATTATTGTTAGAAAAAACAATACCTTTTGCCGTTGTGAGTGATGTGGCAGCCAAACCATGTAAAATGGCATGGAATACTTTGGCAATGTATGGACTGACTAAAGTATCAGCTGTCCGCCAAGGTGATGGATTAAGTGTTATTCAACCAAAAGAATGTGATTGTTTGGTGTTTGCCGGTATGGGGGGAATAACTATTATTGATATTTTGCAGAATGGTTATGAAGTGGCACAATCTGCAAAAAGATTGATTTTTCAACCGATGCAGGGAGCGGATAGGTTAAGGGAGTATCTTTGTAAAAATAATTTTTCTATTGTGATAGAAGATTTGGTGGAAGACGGCAAATATTTGTACGATGTTATTGTGGCAGAGCCAAAGGAAGGTAAGACATATACACAGGCTGAATATATAATTGGCGGTTGGTTGTTGGAACATGGGCATAGTTTGTTGCCAAAGCAATTTGCAAAACAAAAGGGTATATACAAACGGATTTTGGATGGTTTGAAAAAAAGCAAGGAAATGGTAAATAGTGATAAATTTAAGGAAATACAACAGGTAATATATGAACTGGAGGAATTGGAACATGAGTACTGTTAAGGATGCAATAAAAATTTTAGACAAAATAGTGCCTTTAGATTTGTCGGCAGATTGGGATAATTCGGGTTTGCAGATTGGCAGGGTTAACTGCAAAATCAGTAATGTGCTGTTTGCTTTGGATTTGACGTTGGAAGTTGTGCAGCAGGCGGTATTGGCAAATGCAGAAATGATTGTTACCCATCATCCTGTTTTATTTCATAAGGTGGGTGCTGTTACAGATATGGACTGGCAGCAAGAATTGTTGTTACAATGTGCAGAAAAGAAAATAGCGGTTTTTAGTGTTCATACAAATTGGGACGCAACTAAAGGTGGGGTTAATGATATTTTGGCAAAAAAATTAGGTTTGAACAAAGTTAAAGTATTGGATAAAGATACGCAGATTGGCAGAGTTGGAGAGATAAAAACGGTTGATTTGACTTTTTTTACGGAAAAAGTGAAGAAAATTCTTGGCTTACCATCTGTAATAGTTATTGATGCCGGCAAAAAAGTACATAAGGTTGCAATATGTGGTGGTGCAGGTGCTGAATTCATAGATATTGCCGTTAAATTGGGGTGTGATACTTTTTTAACATCAGACATCAAATACCATGAAGCACAGAGGGGTGTATTTAGTGGTTTAAATTTGATTGATGGGACGCATCAGGCGACTGAACAGTTGTCTATGGATTTTTTAAGGCAAAAATTTGCTAAAATCAGCCATTTGGATACTGTTTTGGCAAATGAAACAAGGATAGTGAAGGTGATTTGAAATGATAAGTGAATTTACAGTAGGGCAAAAAGTACATGCAGCGTTGCTTGTACGGATTCAAAAAATTGGTATATCAAGTAATGGCAAGCCATTTGCACGCGGCTTGCTGGAAGATGCCAGCGGGCAGGTTGGGTTTATCTGCTTTGATGAAGAAACTGTTAATAAATTGCGTTTGATAGAACAGCCTGTACCTTATGTAATTGCGGGAACAGTAGATGTTAATAAATTTTCTGCAGAAATGAAGTTGCAGATTACTGTACAAAAAATTAGTGATTTAATGTCTGAAGATGATATTTCACATCTTTTACCCGTAGGCGATTTTAATAAAGCAGAATATGAAACATTGTTAAGAAAATTTATTAATATGGTGAAGTCACCGGTAATGCGGACATTGTTGGAAAATATTTTTCAAGGACAAATTTATGATCAATTTCTAAAAAATCCGGCAGGAATGCGTTTGCATCACGCATATTTGGGCGGATTGTTTCAGCATAGTATAGATGTAACTAAGTTGGCAGTGGCTATGGGTGAGCAGATTGGTGGTGTTGATAAAGATTTGCTTATTGCAGGTTCATTATTGCATGATATTGGGAAATTACGTGAAATTTCTGCAGATTTTGGTTTCCCATACACAACAGAAGGAAGGTTGGTCGGACATATTGCGATTACGGCTATTATGGTACAAAGTTGTGCGGAAAAATTAAAAATGCCAGCGAATACATTGGAACAATTGATGCATATTCTGTTAAGCCATCATGGTGATGTGGAAAAAGGTAGTCCTGTAGAATGTGAAACAAAAGAGGCGTTTATTGTTCATTATGCCGATGAATTAGATTCTGTAATGAATCAGTTCAAAACAGCGAAGAATGATACATGGACTTATAATAAAATGTTGCAAAGATATCTTTTGGACCGTGGTGTGTAAGAAGTTGAAAAAAAATGCGTTTTATGGTATTTTATATTAGTTATATGTGTCTATATGCACAGAGAGAAAGAGGATAAAAAATGTTTAATTCGTTCTGTCCGGATTATCGGGTAAAAAGTATTTTTGACATTTCTTCCAAATGGTTGAAGCGGAATGGCTATTTAAAAGTTGTTGTAGATATGGATAATACATTGTTGCCACGAGATAAAAATTTGGTTAGTCCCCGAGCATTGACATGGATAAGGCAAATGTTGCAACAAAGAATTAATGTGGCATTAATAACTAATGATAATGGGGAAAGGGTTGATGCAATTATTCGTCAATGTAATGTTGGCTGTATTAAACGTGCAGGTAAGCCATTGCCTTTTTGTTACAAACAGATTGTTAAAGCGTTTGGTGGTGGTAAAATTCTTTTTGTAGGGGATGAATTGTTAACTGATGTGTGGGGTGCAAAGTTTAGTAATCATCCTGTAGTTTTAGTAGAATCTTTGGGCGGAAAAGAAAAACTTTGGACACGGGTTCTTAGAAAAATAGAAAAATTTATATTTAAAAGATTAG
>JAGHTS010000175.1 GCA_018065225.1 Candidatus Phascolarctobacterium caballi | reverse complement strand
GTGTAATTTTCACAAAATATGTGAAGAAAATAAATTGGTTTACAGTTTGTTTGCAGGTACATTATTAGGGGCGGTAAGGCATAAAGGTTTCATTCCTTGGGATGATGACATAGATGTTGCTATGCCACGGAGCGAGTATGAGAAATTTGTTAAAATAATAAAAAGTGGCAAATATTCTGGATTTAAGTTAGGAACACCGGGAGATTTAAATTATTCTTATCCATTTGGTAAATTTTATGTTGACCATACTATTGTTAATGAAGATGTATTTTGGCTAGAGTTTCAGGTTGGGGGGTTAGCTATTGATGTATTCCCTTTGGATAATTTTCCGGATGATAAAAAAGAATGTGAAACTTTTATTCAGGAGATTAGACGTGTTGAAGGTGAAGTTGGTCGGCTAACAAGACCATATTCTCTTTTTGCGGTGCAACATAAGTCAGTCAGACAACACTTAATGAGAAAATTATTTGGTATAACCAGTAATTTAAATAAATATGTTGATAAAGTGGAAAAGACAGTACAAAAATATAATTGTTTATTGACAAAAAAATTTGGATGTACGTGGGGAAAGGGAATGTCTAGGACATGTATAGATAAAGAAAAATTTTATGACAGGTGCTTATATGATTTTGAGGGTTGTAAATTTTTCGGGGTAAAGGACGCTGATTGGTGGTTAACTCAACATTTTGGTAATTACATGCAATTACCGTCAGTTAGTGAACGGGTTGGTCATCATGGTTATGAGTTGTTTATAGACGAAAATATTTTAGATATAATAGAGAAATGCTAATGCTAAAATTATAAGAGGATAGGAGAAGAATTAGTGAATATAGCAGTCATTCTTGCCGGGGGTGTAGGCAGTCGGCTGGGACTGGAAAAACCCAAACAATTTTTAAAAGTGGCGGGCAAAACAGTTTTGGAACATACCGTTGATGTCTTTCAAAAACATAAGGACATTGACGAGATTTTTATTGTTATGCATCCTGAATATATTGCTGAAACGCAATATTTTGTTAACAAAAATCATTGGACAAAAGTTAAGAAAATTCTTAATGGTGGAAATGAGCGTTATAAATCAAGTTTGGCAGCCATCAATGCATGTCAAAACGAAAATGACAAACTTATTTTTCATGACGCAGTCCGTCCCTTGGTAAGTATTCAAATTATTGATGATGTTATAAAGGCGTTGGACAAATACGATGCGGTAGATGTGGCATTACCGGCCACAGACACTATTATTGTTTTGAATAAAGAAAAAAATTGCATTGACAATATACCGAACCGTAACTATTTGAACAGGGGACAAACTCCGCAGGCATTTAAAATGGGGACAATTAAAAAGGCATATGAAATTGCCTTAAAAGACCCAAATTTTCAAACTACAGATGATTGTGGAATAGTTAAAAAATATCTGCCCGACGTACCTGTTTATGTAGTTAAAGGTGAAGAACGCAACATTAAACTAACATATCCCGAAGACATATACTTGTTGGACAAATTGTTCCAATTAAAATCGGCAGTTGTGAATAACGAAATAAAACTAAATACTTTACAAGACAAAGTGATGGTTGTTTTTGGCGGAAATTCCGGAATTGGACAAGATATGTGCAAGATTGCTTTGCAATATGGTGCAAAAGTTTTTGCCTTTTCCCGTTCAACAACAAGTACAGACATAATGGATAGACAATCAGTTGAAAAAGCATTAAAAAATGTAGTAAAGCAAACAGGACATATTGATTATGTAGTCAATACAGCGGCGGTACTCAACAAAGAACCGATATTGCATTTGGATGAAAAAACAATCAACCAAATTATAGATATAAATTATCGTGGAATGATAAATGTAACTTTGTCTGCATATGAATATGTCAAAGCAAGCAAAGGACAGATTTTACAATTTACATCAAGTTCTTATACACGGGGCAGGGCTTTTTACGCCTTATATTCATCCACAAAGGCGGCGGTGGTAAATTTTGTACAAGCGGTTGCGGAGGAATGGGAAGCAGACGGCATAAGAGTAAATTGTATTAATCCCCAACGGACAAAAACACCCATGCGGACAGCAAATTTTGGGGAAGAGCCGGAAGGGACACTGCTTAAGTCCGAAGATGTGGCAACAGTGGCACTTAGAACATTGTTAAGCGATTTTACCGGTGAAGTGGTGGATATTAAGGTAAAGTTATGAATTGTAAAATGATACCTCGTTATTACAAATTTCTGCTTGTTGCTACAGGGATATGTGCGGTTTATCCAATAGGTAATGTTATTAATTTTTTCAGTATTATTGCTTTATGCTGTTTAATTTTGAGTATTTATTTAGGTTCTTTTGAATTATCGAGTGAGTTAAAGCACTATATTCAGGCAGTTTTTGTATGGGCTGTTGGATGTATATTTGTTTCCTTAACATCAGATGCAGTAGGTGTGGGTGTACACACATGTTATGAATGGTTCATTAAGTGGTTTGGGTTAATGTTATTGCCGTTTATTTTTAAGCAAAGTAAAAATGTTTTAAAGTTGTGTTTGGTATTGGATTTTGGGATTGTGGCGGTTTTATCTTTGTTGATTGCTTACAGAGGTATGTTTTTACATGAACAACGTGTTGGAGGTTACTTTACATCCGGCCCTATGGTGTTAGGGGTTTTTTTAGGATTATTTATACCAATTTTAGTTATATGTTTTTTTGATAAGCGAATTTTTGGCAGGTGGTCATATTTGCCAGGAATTGTTGCATTATTGACCACAGTTGCCCTTTTGTATAACAATACCCGTGGTGCGGAAATTGGAGCTTTGATATGCTTAATTATTGTTGGGTTCATTTATTGTTGTAAATCAAAAAAGAATTTATTGATTTTTGCATTAGTTGCGACATTATTATGCGGTTTTATTTATTTCAATCCGGCAACTCGCGCCAGGTGGGGAAAAAAAAGTGATGGACGTATAATTATTTGGCAAACATCTTGGAAGATGTTTAAAGATCATCCGTTATTTGGAGTTGGGTTTCATAGGTTTAGGTATGCATATAAAGAAATTTATAACGGATATCAAGGACGACGGACTGGAAATAATGTTTTCTTTCATGCGCACAATTTATTTTTAAATGCTATGGTTGAGGGAGGACTTGTCGGACTAACATCATTTGTTTTTTTCTTTGTTTTTGCTTTATGGTATCCATATAAACTTTGGAGGCGTTATCGTGATCCTTATTCATTGATGATGTTAATGCTGACTTTGCAGTTATTTATTAATGGAATGGTTGAAACTGTAATTGTGCATGATCATATAATGCGGCCATATTGGTTTTTGATGGGGGTCTTATTGTCATTACATTTGCAATGTAGAAATAGATAGTTGATATTAATTGGAAAGGAAATAGTGTAAGGAAAGCATGGATGTTTTTTTGAAAAAATGTAATTATAAAAATATTTTTCTAATTTTAGTTTATTCCATTATTTTGTTTTTAAGTGAATTTTTGTGCCGAAGAGTACTTGGGTTTGATGCTTGTCAAAAACCCTTTGAAGAGTGGTTGTTTATTTTTATAGTTGTATGTTTGTTTGCGTACTCCAAATGGAAATTTACAAAATTTTTTGTTATTTTCTTTTATTTTTTGGCAACTGCGTGTAACAACATTCATTTTTTTGTTTATGAAGGTTGGATAAACGGGGTAAATATGTATCTTGCATTGTGTGAAACTAATGAAGTTTTACGTGTGGGTGCAAGTATGGTTTCAGAACTGTTAGTTCCGGTTTTATGGGGAGTGTGCGAATGTTTATTCCTTATAACAATTTCTAAATTTGTAAAGGTTAAAAAATATACATTTGACATTGCCTGGTTGTGTTTGATAATTTTTATTTCGGGACGTTCTTTTTCTACGAAACAGGAACATGGGATTTTTTGCAAACCTGCATATGGAAGAGTAAAGGCCTGTTATTTTGCAACTGGATATTTTTTAGGGCATATGGTTCCTTTCAGGTTGTTTAATTTAGGAAATTTGCCAATGTATACTTGTGAAGAACCAGCAAAAATTACTGAGCCGATGGTCAGGAATGTAGTTTTTATTATGGGAGAAAGTGAATCGGCTTCTCATGTTAATGTTTTTGGATATGAAAGGAATACGAGTCCTTTCTTAATGAGATTAAGTAAACAAGATGATGCAGTAGTTAAACAAAGTTACAGTGCCGGATTTATGACGGCAGTGTCAGTACCGACAATATTTAATGCAGTACCGTGGCCAAACGGTCAGCAACATATTAATCAAGGGAATACAAATCTTTTACGGCTGGCAAAGGAACAGGGGTTTGAGACATTTTATTTTTCGGCACATGCAGAAAATGATATGAATATTATTCAACCTATTGGTAAGCGTTGGATTGATAATTTAACATTTCCTACAACATTCGGTTGCAGCATAGAAGATCCTTTTTCAGATAACAACTTAGTGGATCAATTTGATAAAATAGATTTTAGCAGAGGAAAAAAATTTGTAGTTTTGCAACAACGTGGTTCTCATGGGCCTTATGGAAGCTTGTTGACAGAAAAAGAAAAAGAGATTTTTGGTGGTGGTAATCGTTATGATCTGTATGATGACACAATTTATGCAACGGATAAACTTATCCAAAAAATTTATGACAAAATGCAAGCAGCCGGAGTAGAAGATTGGCTTTTGATATATACATCTGATCATGGGCAATATGTAACAAAGACAGCAAGTAATCAAGGGACATTACACCCGGAATGTTATATTGTGCCGCTGGCGGTTGTTTCTGATAATCAAAAAGTTATTCAAAAAGCTATGGATGATTTTGAACGAACAAAAATTTCTTCACATTATCAAATGGGTAGTTTTATTATCCGTATGTTAGGGTATGATTATCCGATAGCGGATATGAGCAGGATTGTTGTCAATAGTCGGACATTGGATGGTGAATCCGGTTATTTGGAAATAGTGGATGGCAAAGAAAGATTTATTGTTCCAAAATAGAAAGAGGTTTGAGGTTAATAATGGATGTTCAGCCAAGTAAGAGAATAGATAAGGAAATTTTAAGACGGGTTCAATTTAAGGAGTTGGAGTTGTTGTCGGCAGTCCATCAATTATGTATTAAACATGGTATACAATACTTTATGATACATGGGACTTTATTAGGGGCGGTTAAATACAAGGGATTTATAGCATGGGATGATGATATAGATATTGGAATGATGCGCAAAGATTTTCAAATTTTTGAACATTACGCAAATGAGTTGCCTAAAAATATGTTTTTACAAACCCCAAAAACCGATCCTCAAACACCGACACAAGTTGCCAAATTACGTTTGAACGGTACAAAATTTATTACAGACAGTACAGATGAAAGTAAAAATTATCATAAAGGTATTCCCATTGATATTTTTGTTTTTGATTATTATCCTGGGTGGACAAAAGTAGTTGAATGTGCTTTAAATTTTGTCCCGGATTTAAAACAAAAAAGAAAACGTTGGCATAAGGGAAGTTGGCAACGTGTTATATTTGGTGTTTTAATTGCACCACTATATTGGATACATTCTTTTTTTCAAAAGATATGGGTAAAATGTGTTACTCCTTTATTTAGGGGAAATGCAAATTGTGATTTTATTGGGCAGGAATCTATTTTGAATAATGGTGAATATTGGGAAAAGCAGGATATTTTCCCTTTGATAAATTTGCAATTTGAAAATCAAGTTTTTATGGCACCAAATGCACATATGAAGTATTTGCAAAAACATTATGGTGTGAATTTTATGACATATACTCCAAGTGACAATGAGCAGCATTGGCATGCAAAAGAAATAATATTGTGATAGCAAAATTTTATATAAAGGGTTAGGAGCAAACAAAAACAGGGATTAAATACTATATCCCTGTTTTTGTTTGCTATATTGAACACATTAGTTTATAATAAAATAATATAAATAGGATTTAGCGACAGAAATGAATTTTTCAATCCGTTTTATAAAACTATTGAATATTGTTTTAATGAGCATGCCAGTATATTTTTATTGGCTGAAATTTTTGGCACCAATATCATTTGCACATTATTATTTTTGGGGCAATGTGGCTGTTGGTGTACTTTATGCTTTGTGTTATCGCATGTATGCACGTAACTATGATGTTTTTCAAATAGCATATACTCGGTTGGGTGAACTTTTTTATGGGCAGGTGTTGTCTGCCTTTTTTGCAGATTGTTGGATTTATTTTTTGTTTTGTCTGTTAACCAAAAAATTTTATTTACCGCTTTATATTTTTGCGGTATTTTTTATACAAATTTTCGTGGCGTTTTTTTGGTCAAGGTTTGCCAGGCATTATTATTTTGTCAGGCATCCCGCAATGCCGACTTTGGTTTTGTTTGATGAACGTGATGGTATGGATAATTTGATAGAAAAATATGGAATGGAACGCACGTTTAACGTAATACATACGACACATGTTAAAGAATTATTGGGGAATTTTTCGTTGTTAAATGATGTTAAAGCAGTTTTTTTAAGTGGGGTACACTCTCATGACCGTAATATTGTTTTAAAGGAATGTGTAGAGCGTAAAATTCAATGTTATATGATACCCCGTATAGGGGACGTGATTATGAGCGGTGCAATGCCTATGCATATGTTTCATTTACCAATGATGATGGTGCACAGATATGAGCCAAATCCGGAATATGTATTGGCAAAACGATTGTTTGATATATTGTCCAGCGGTATTGTGTTGGTTATCTTAAGCCCATTGTTGTTTTTAACAGCGCTTGCAATAAAGTTGCAAGATGGTGGTCCTGTGTTTTATACGCAAAAACGTTTAACACAAGATGGTAAAGTTTTTAATGTATATAAATTTCGTTCTATGAGGGTGGATGCGGA
>JAGHTS010000030.1 GCA_018065225.1 Candidatus Phascolarctobacterium caballi | reverse complement strand
TCCCAACCTTTACGTTTACCAATATAGGCATTGGCACTTACACCCGCTGTCCATTTCTTGCTTACATCCCAGTCGCAACCGACTTCCATTATTCCCCTGTTGCCTTTCAAACTCGGAGCGGGTGCTTCGCCTACTCCTGTAATGGTGGCTCCCGCCTCACCTTTGAACTCATGTTCCCATGCCAGTCCAATAAAGGGTTTTGCTTTGCTGTTCTTTTGTACGAAATTATATTTTCCGCCCACTCTTATCCTGTAACTTTTGACACTGTCAAAGTGATACTCATAACCCCCTGCTGCGGCATCACAGGCAGCCACCCTGCCGAGCATATACCTGCCATAGACATCAATCTCATTCTTGCCAACGGGGAAGATATGCCCCAAGCCAAGCATTATGCCGTAATACCTGCTGTCCGTTTCATATCCGCCAAATCCGCTTTCGCCCCATTCTGTTTCCTGTTTGCCGAAGCGGATATTGCCTTCATAATAGGTGTTGTCCAACATTTTGTGCCGTGCCATAATGCCTACACCCTGATTTTTGCTGTTGCCGTCCCCGTGTACATTGCCGTTGTAGGTGTCAAAGTCCCCTTTGCCGTATTCAAAGAACAGACCATAGGTTGTGGCTTCACCATTTTCCCATTCTTTTGTTTTGCCAGCACCGACCAATATGCCCCAGCCGTCTACATCCACATGACTGCCAGTTTTATATTTGCTCCGCCCGGCACTTATTGCACCAAAGGTGTCCGTTGTTCCGTTTATTGTATTCTCAACCAAATTTGCCATACCCTCGCCGCTTGCAAGGTCGGCACTTTGGTTTACCATTGCCGCTGTTGTGATAAATCCTTCAACGGGGGCTTTGTAATAGTCATCACTGCTAAAATCTTCCAGCACTTTAACCACCAAATTGTTGCCGTCCATTTGTAATATTCCTGCCCCGAAAAGTGCAGAACCGCCTTCATTAGTTATACTGCTATCACCAGTCAGGGTGTCGGCGGCAATCAATGTAAGCACATCACCTTTTTGAAAATTCATTCCCAAAGCGGCATCCACCGCTATCTTAGTATTCTTATAACAAACATCTGTGGTTGTAATCATGGCATCGTCCTTGGTAAAACCTGTCGGCAAAATGAAATTCATATTTTGGAACCAACCGACAGACCCCAGATTTATTTTGATATTCAAATTCAAAGTATTATCAGC
>JAGHTS010000182.1 GCA_018065225.1 Candidatus Phascolarctobacterium caballi | reverse complement strand
TTCTGCTGTAAAAAACTTATTATTGTCACAACAGGCATTTTTTCTTATAATAAAAACAGATAATATTCGTTAAAGGAAGAAACGCAAATGGAAAATTTTACAAATGCTCTTGACATTATAGGCACCATTGCTTTTGCTTTATCGGGAACGCTTGCCGCCCTAAACAAAAATATGCACATAACCGGCATTGTCATTTTGTCTTGGGTTGCGGGTGTAGGCGGCAGCATTTTGCGTGATTTAATTTTGGGCGTAACTCCACCAATGGCGTTTGTTAACCCCATATATTCTTTTATTTCTATTGGTGTTGGGGTTATCATATTTTTGTTCATAAAAATTGATGTGCAACTGAAATATGACAAACAGACCGCTTTATGCATTTTGGATTTGGCAGATGCTGTTGGTTTAAGCGTTTTTTTGATTACGGGAATCATTGTTGCCAAAAATATTTATGGTCAAAACACTTTTTTGTGTTTGGTTGCCGGCGTTTTAACTGCTGTTGGTGGTGGCTTTTTGCGTGATTTGTGCATTTGCCAAATTCCACAAGTTTTTATAAGAAGTTTTTATATAAGTTCCGTTATCGTAGGTGGACTTGCCTATATCGCAACTTGGAATATATGTAAAGAATGGCAATGTATGTTGCTTGGAGCGGCGATAACTTTTATTTTAAGAATGTTGGATATTTATTTTCATTGGCAAGTTTTCAAATAAATGGGTTTTTTAATCACTGAAACATCCCACAATAATTATCCTTTATTCATTTTTCCATAACAAAAAGCGGTCAACAAATTTGTTGGCTGCTTTTTGTTTTATTTCTTAATCATTTTCATTTTCTTGCCCCAGTCATGGTAGGTGTCATAAACACAAAGCGAATCAATTTTATAAATTATTTCCGCTCAACATGCCTTATTGGGTATTTGGCATAAACATCTGTTATGCAAATATTTTTGGGTATGTCGGTTGAATTAAAAATTTCTGTATATTTGGAATTATTATACACTGCCTCGTCAATAAAGAAGATAGCATCCACAATTCCTTTGCTTAAACTTAAAAATCTTGCTCCGCTGTTCATGGGGATGGGAATGATATTAACTTTCTTTAACTTGGCAATTTCAGCCAGCATCGCCACATTGAAACCCGCAGGTGTTCCGTCCGCCGCCACCAAATCAATGGGTGGGTAATCGCCAGTAACCGCAACTTTAATTACTGGGGCATCTTTAATTTTTGGCATTGCTACCGGTTTTGGCTCTTTACCTTTTTGCAAACAGCCGTCCACATATTTTTTCTGCAAAGCGTCAAGTTTGCCGCTTTCTTTCAATTCTTTGATGGCACTGTTCAAAAGTTCGGTAACTTTTGTATTTTTTTGCATTGTTCCCATACACAAAAATAAATTCCCTTGCCAATTTTTACTTGGCACTAATACTTGCAAATTTTTATTATGATTGTAAATATATTCAGCGACTGGTTGGGGAATTTCGCTAATCCTATCAATCTTTTCTGCCTGCAAAGCCAAAAGCATAGAATTTAAGTCATCAAAATAAACTGACGGCATATACCCTTCGGCAATGTCCATAGCTCTAATTTTCTCCACATCTTGGGCGAAGAGCAAATAACCAAAAACATTGGTGTCTTTGAGTTTTACTTCTTCCGCACTTCCGCAAGCACAGAACATTGTTACGCTTGCAAGCAACATGCCTGCCATAATTTTAGAAAAACTTTTCATAATTTTTCTCCTCCTCAAACTATTTGCGACCAATATATCTTATAGGATATTGGGCATAAATATCTGTGGTTTGGATGCTTGCGGGCAAATCCCAAAAATCTGCCTTTCTTGCATCGCAAACTATAGTATCAGTTTAGAATATTGCGTCCGCAACTTTCTTGTTCAAACAAATAAATCTTGTACCGCTGTTGTTTGGTATAAGTACAATATTAACTTTTTTCAGTTTGGCAATTTCCGATAATAACGCTACATTAAACCCCGCAGGTGTTCCGTCCGCTGTTACCAAATCAATCGGCGGCATATCGCCCGTAACTGCAACTTTGATTGTTGGGGCATTTTCAAATTTTGGCATTATAACCGGTTTTGGCTCTTTGCCCTTTTGTAAATAGGCATCAATATATTTTTTTTGCAAAACCGATATTTGGTTTGTTGCCCGCAATGTTTGAATGGCACTGTTCAAAATTTCAAAAACATTGTCATTGCCAGCCGCCACTCCAATTCGGCAAGTTACATTTCCACGCCACCGTTTGTCTATTGGCACCCTTGCCAGCATATCTTGATTACGGCTACAAATATAATCCGCCACAGGTTGTGGCAATTCTTGAATGACATCAATCTTTTTTGCCCGTAAGGCAAGTATCATGGAATTTAAGTCGTCAAAATAAACGGGTGGCTTAAACCCATTATTAAAATATGTTTCCGTTGCTTTTTCAACAGGTTGTGTGAAATACAGCACACCATAAACATAATTATAAATATCTTTGTTTTTCTGTTCTGCACCAACCACTGCACAAACCATTGTCATACTCGCCAGCATTACGCCTGCCACAATTTTTGAAAAATTTTTCATGATTTTTCTTCTCTCCTTTTTAATTTTGTAAATTATTTACGACCAATATATCTTATGGGATATTGGGCATAAATATCTGTGGTTTGGATGCTTGCGGGCAAAGCCCAAAAACCTGCTTTTTTTGCATCGCAAACTATAGTATCAGTATAGAATATTGCGTCCGCAACTTTCTTGTTTAAACAAATAAATCTTGTACCGCTGTTGATTGGCACAAGTACAATATTAACTTTTTTTAGTTTGGCAATTTCCGATAATAACGCCACATTGAACCCTGCGGGTGTTCCGTCCGCAGTTACCAAATCAATGGGGGGCATATCACCTGTAACGGCAACTTTGATTGTTTGAGCATTGGCAAATTTTGGCATTGTTACGGGTTTAGGTTCTTTGCCCTTTTGTAAATAGGCATCCACATATTTTTTCTGCAACACTTCAAGTTTGCCGTTGGCATTAAGTTCCTTGATGGCATTGTTTAAAATTTCAAAAACATTGTCATTGCCTGTTGCTACACCCATTTTGCATGTTATATTTCCACTCCATCGTTTGTCTATTGGCACCCTTGCCAGCATATCTTGATTACGGCTGCAAATATAATCCGCCACAGGTTGTGGCAAATCTTCAATAACATCAATCTTCTTTGCCCGTAAGGCAAGTATTATTGAATTTAAGTCGTCAAAATAAATGGGTGGCTTAAAACCCTTATTGACATACATTTCCGTTGCTTTTTCAACAGGTTGCGTGAAATACAGCACACCATAAACATAATTATAAATGTCTTGATTTTTCTGTTCCGCACTTGTACAAGCGGACAACATTGTCATACCTGCAAGCAACATACCTGCCACAATTTTTGAAAATTTTTTCATAAAATTTTCCTCCTTAAATTTTATAAATTATTTATGTGTGATGTACCTTATGGGGTACTTGGCATAAATATCGGTAGTTGTTATATCGGGCACATGGATGCCTTCCCACAGTTCCGTTTTTTTGGCATCGTTGTAAATCGCCTTGTCGGTATAAAACACCACATCCACCACTTCGTTGTTCAAACTGATAAATCTGGAGCCGCTGTTCATAGGCACAGGCACAATATTTATTTTCTTTAACTTGGCGATTTCCGCCATCAATGCCACATTGAACCCCGCAGGGGTGCCGTCAACGGTCATCAGGTCAATGGGGGGCATATCCCCCGTAACCGCCACCCTGATTGTTTTTGCCCCGTCAAAGTGGGGGATGGTTATGGTCGGCGGTTCTTTGCCCTTTTCCACATAACTGTTCACATACTGCTGCTGCAAAGCGGCAAGTGTACCGTTGGCGTTCAGTTCTTGGATGGCGCTGTTCATAAGTTCATAAATCCGGGTGTTGTTCTTGGCAATACCCATACGGCAGGCCAAATTGCCCTGAAACGCCTCGTCAAACGCTTCCACCATCTGCATATCTTGATTACGGTTACAAATATATTCGCTTACGGGTTGGGGCAAATCCAACAGGGCATCAACTTTTTTTGCCCGCAATGCCAGCACCATTGAATTTAAATCTTCAAAATAAACAGGCGGTTTGCGGCCTTCCGCAAAATACGCTTCCCTTGATTTTTCAATGGGTTGGGCAAACAGCAGCACACCATAGATATGTT
>JAGHTS010000066.1 GCA_018065225.1 Candidatus Phascolarctobacterium caballi | reverse complement strand
ATTGTAAACATTTCTGTATAATATGTAAAATTGAATAGAATATTAGTGAAAATTTAAGGAGGATTGTAAATGATTCGTGAAAAACGGAACAAAGATAAATTAATAGCTTATTATAACAAATTTATGGATGAAGGAATTGTTGATTCTAATGTGCATCCGTGGATTGCAGAATCATGGCAACGTTGTCGGCAGTTACATTTGCCGCATGAGAATATGGCTCCTAAGGTAAGGCTTACAAAGGATGAGATTGTTCAACATATGAAAAAACACTCTATGGTGTTGAAGTATATTGAGGGATTGTATGAGCAGACAAAGCAACATCTGAATATGCACAATTTATCCATGTTATTGATAGATGCGGATGGTTATGTTGTAAAAAATTATGCTATGCCATTTTTTCAACGGAGTATTGATGATATTCAGGGGATGCGTGTTTTGGAAGAGGATATTGGTACGAGCAGTGTTAGTATTGCGTTGGGACATAACAGCCCGTTTTTAATGTTTGGACCGGAAATGTGGATACGTGATTGCCATTGCAGTGACGCTTGCAGTGCGCCTATATCTGTTAACGGACAGTTGCGTTATGTATTGACATTCTTTAGCATGGATAACAACAATTTGCCTTATGAATTTTTGGTAAATCATTTGTTGATGATGAAATATGCTATAGAACAGCATTTGACAATGTTGGAGCGTTGGACTGTAGACGATATTTTGATGAGCAATCTTCCAGCGGCAATATTTTGGTTGGACAAAGATTGTCGCATTAAATATTGCAATGAACGTGCTGAGAAGCGTTTGGAAGGCAAAGAACGTTTGCAGGATGTGTTCCTTAATTATGAGCATATTCCCATTAAAGAAGCACTTGACGGGCAGGCAACAATGAGGACTGAACTCACATGGATAACTGCGGATAGGACTTATGAGGATATTACTTCGGTTATGCCTATAGTTATGAGCGGGGAAATTACAGGGGCGTTAATTGTTTCTATGTCTATTGAGGATTTGAAAACCACTATTGCTCATGCTACTGGTTATTCCAGCAGATATAGTTTGTATAGTATGGTCGGGGAAACACCGGAATTTTTACAATTGCAACATAAAGCTATGCGAATTGCACGTAATGACCATAACGTCCTTTTGCAGGGGGAACCGGGTACAGGTAAACAACGTCTTGCCCATGGTATTCATCAGGCAAGCTCACGGGCAGTAGCACCTTTAATTTGTATTAAGTGTCGGGATGTAGATCCTGCAGAAATACGGGAAGAGTTATTTGGTAATAATGTGGGAAATAAAAAAATTACTGGCAAATTGGAACTTGCTTGTGGCGGGACTTTATTTTTAGACGAAGTTGAAAAATTGCCGGTGGAAATTGGTGATGAAATTGCTGCTGCACTTTCAAATAAGAAAAAATATAATGTCAGGTTAATTTTGGCATGTGATTCTACATTAAAGCGTCTGACGGATAAAGGATTGTTCAGTCGCAGTCTGTATGATATGGTAGCTGGTACAATTATCAGAGTTATGCCTTTGAGGGAGCGTTCTAAAGATATTGAAGCAATTGCGGAGCATATTTTGGCGGAGATGAGCGCACAGCATAATTTGCCGCCTAAACGTCTTAGTCCTGAAGCGTTGACTATGTTGATTAATTATGAGTGGCCGGGAAATATTAAACAGCTGCAGGGTGTTATTGAGGGGGCGTTTTTTCACACATCTTCTAATTTGATTGAAGCAGATAATGTTGTTTTGCCTAATAGTACAACAATGGAGAAATCGTGGAAATCCAATAAGGAAGCATTTATTTCTATGTGGAAGGCAGCAGGTGGTAATATCAGCCGTTTGGCATCAATGCTTGATGTAAGCAGGGTAACACTTTATCGTTATTTGAAAAAATATGAGTTAAGTAAATAGT
>JAGHTS010000146.1 GCA_018065225.1 Candidatus Phascolarctobacterium caballi | reverse complement strand
GTTTTGTGGTGCTAACTGAATCTTAAAGAAGCTTGGTTCTCTTTTCAATTTGTTTTTTAGAGTTTACACATAATATTTTACACAACCTCATTTGCGTTTTCGTTTTACAAAATAGCAAAAAGTCAAAATAAATCTAACGTTAGATTAGGGGTAATCTAACGTTAGATTAAGAACGCATTTTTGTGGAATTTGGCAGCTGTAAAAGAAAAGTGTCCACAAAATATGTACCCTTTCCAAAACTTTTAGTGGTTTCCTTTTATAAGGTACTTCCCTGTTCCCCTCAATCATCGCTCCTTGTCCATAATTTATGCTATAATATGCTAAATTATGTGGTTTATTTATGCAATTTTAACAACTTTAATATGGGGCTTGGCAGAACTGTTTTACAAAAAAGCCGCCGACCCAAGTGAAGCATACACCCACCTGAAAACCTGCATTTGGGTAGGGTTAGTTATGGGACTGCACGCTTTTTATATTCTTGTTTCACAGGATATAACTTATTTACCAATTAACCTAATCAAATATCTGCCTGTATCAGCATTGTATATAGTTTCCATGACTTGTGCTTTTTTCGGTGTACGCTACATTGAAGTTTCCCTCGCATCCCCCATAGAAAACACGTCAGGGGCAGTTTGTTCCCTCTTATGCGTTCTATTATTGGGCAAAACATTGGAACTGCCGTCCATAATCGCCATTATTTTAATTGTCTTGGGTATTTTAGGTATTGGTTTTTTGGAAAACAAAAATACCGACAGAAAACAAAAAATCGGCAGAACTTTGGCAATTATTGGCTTTGCTATGCCATTTGTTTATGCTTTATTAGATGCCTTCGGTTCGTTTTTGGACATTTATTATCTTGATATTGCCACCAGTCCTTTGTCAGGCATCACAGAATCCAACATTGAAACTGTTGCTAACACCAGTTATGAACTGACTTTCTTCTTATGTGCCGTTATTCTCTACATTTATTTGAAATGTAAAAAAGTCCAATTCAATTTACCGCAACAAAAAGATAAAATTTTAGCCGCTGTCTGCGAAACAGCCGGTCAATTCACCTATGTCTATGCAATGAGCGGTAACGGGGCAATCTCCGCCCCGATTATTTCTTCTGTTTGCGTAGTGCCTTTGGTATTATCCAAAATTTTCTTAAAAGAAAAATTAACACTACAACAATATTTTTACATCAGTTTAATCGTTATAGGAATTATAACTTTAGCAATCATAGAAGAATAATTATTTCCATATTTATACCACAAAACTAACATTAAAAAACCCGTCGCATAGCTGAACTAGTAAGATAAAAGTAGACATTAAAAAAGTGCCTACTTTTTCTTTTGCTATAATGTATATGGAGGTGATTTTATGGCAAGCAAAGGACAAAAATTCAGATCGTACACGACTGAAGAAAAACTTAATGTGGTTAATCTTCATCTTCAAAGCCACATTTCAATCAGGCAGTTAG
>JAGHTS010000048.1 GCA_018065225.1 Candidatus Phascolarctobacterium caballi | reverse complement strand
ATTAAAGGGTATCTTTTTAATCCTTTGACGGTAGCGGTTGGATTGGTTTTGGGAGCAATATTGTTGTTGGCGGCGGAGTATTTTGTTAAGGGTAGGGCATTAGTGGATGATTTGGATAAGATGACGTTAAAGCAGGCATTTTATATTGGCTTATTTCAAATTTTTTCGTTATGGCCCGGATTTTCGCGTAGTGGCAGTACGATTGCAGGTGGAATGTTGGTCGGATTAAGCCGCAGGGCAAGCGCTTCCTACACATTTATAATGGCAGTGCCGGTAATGTTTGCGGCATCTGTTTATGATTTGTGGAAAAATTATAATTTGCTTAATATTAGTGATTTTCAAACATTGGCATTGGGATTTGTTGTAGCAGGTATTATCGCCTATCTTTCAATTTTTTGGTTTGTGCGATATGTTAATAAAAATCAGCTTACGGTTTTTGCTTATTACAGGATAATTTTGGCGATATTTACAATTTTGTATTTTTATCGTTGACACTTTTTGAGAAAAATTATATAATGTCCGTCGTGATGCTAGGCTAGCTCAATCGGTAGAGCAACTGATTTGTAATCAGTAGGTTGCGGGTTCAAGTCCTGTGCCTAGCTCCATTTTTTTTGCCCAAAGGAGATTTTATGGAAGTAAGGATAGACGAATCGTGGCGGCAAGTTTTGCAACCACAGTTTGATAGTTCATATTTTGGAGTATTAGCTGACTTTGTGCGTCAGGCATATCAAAACAGTGTTGTGTATCCGCCAGCGGGAAAAATATTTGAGGCGTTTAACCGTACGCCTTTTGACAAAGTTAAAATTGTAATATTAGGTCAAGATCCGTATCATGAACAGGGGCAGGCACATGGACTTTCGTTTTCAGTAAAACCGGAAGTTGAGGTGCCGCCATCGCTGGTTAATATTTATAGGGAATTGAGCGAAGAATATCAATTAAATTATTTAGTACGTAATGGCGATTTGTCACATTGGGCAGATCAGGGGGTATTGTTGCTAAATGCGACACTGACAGTACAGGCGGGCAGAGCATGCAGTCATCAGGGAAAAGGATGGGAAACATTTACGGATGCTGTTATAGAAACTATTTCGCAACAGAGAGAACATGTTGTATTTATGCTTTGGGGTAATTATGCCCGTCAAAAAAAAAGTAAGATAGATGCTACTAAGCATTTGGTGCTTGAAGCACCTCATCCATCCCCCTTGTCAGCATACAGGGGATTTATTGGTTGCGGACATTTCAAAAAAGCCAATGAGTATCTTCAGCAACACGGATTTACACCAATTGCGTGGTAGTATTTAAAGATTGACATAAAAACAAAAATAAAACATTGACAAATAAGGATGATATATCTATAATATTATGCGTATCGTTTGAGCGATGCACATACTCCCCAATAGCTCAGTCGGTAGAGCACCTGACTGTTAATCAGGGTGTCACTGGTTCGAGTCCAGTTTGGGGAGCCAATTGGGCGCTTAGCTCAGCTGGGAGAGCGTCTGCCCTACAAGCAGAATGTCAGCGGTTCGATCCCGTTAGCGCCCACCAAATGAGCATAAATAGATTTAATAAAAAAACTACGCATTGTGAACTAGTAAGATAAAAGTAGACATTAAAAAAGTGCCTACTTTTTCTTTTGCTATAATGTATATGGAGGTGATTATATGGCAAGCAAAGGACAAAAATTCAGATCGTACACGACTGAAGAAAAACTTAATGTGGTTAATCTTCATCTTCAAAGCCACATTTCAATCAGGCAGTTAG
>JAGHTS010000273.1 GCA_018065225.1 Candidatus Phascolarctobacterium caballi | reverse complement strand
ACAGTGGAATTGGAGAGACCACTGAATACTTGTTTAACAGGAATAAAGCCGAGCACACCGCACGCGATGGCTGCAGCCATGGAAGTAACCGCCAAAGGAATAATTTCGGTAATGAAACATACTGCGACTACTGCCAACAAAAGTAAACATTTTACTGCTGGGGACATAATTTCCCTCCTTAATAAAAATATTTCGTAAGTTAATAAACTTACGAAATTTATTATATATGCTACAAAAACTGCTTTCTGTTGCCATTGCAACAAAAAAGGACTGCTCAATCGCAGTCCTTTTTGCTTTTAGATTGTTTTATGGGAAGAACGGCCAAATCATCGGAATCAAAACAACAGATACTACAAAAGAAACCAGTACCAAAGGTACGCCAGCTTTTACATAGTCGTTGAAGTGATACCCGCCGGGTCCCAATACCAATGTGTTAGGCGGTGTACCTACAGGTGTTGCAAATGCACAGGATGCCGCAACTGCAATAGCGGCAATAACCGCTCTGGGGGAAGCCCCTAATTGTTTGGAAATTGCAATACCAATCGGGCAAAGCAATGCAGCGGATGCTGTATTACTCATAAATTGGGTCAAGCCGCAGGACAAAATAAACAACACGATGGTAACTACCAACGGTGTGGGCGAACCACCCATCAAGCCAACACAATATTCCGCAATCAATTTGCCTGCACCAGTTACATCCAATGCTTTAGATACCGGCATCATTCCTGCAAACAGGAAAATGGTTACCCAGTCAATTGACGCATAAGCCTGTTTTTCTGTCAAACAGCCGGTCAGTACGCAAACCATTGCACCTGCAATAGCCGCCATTTCCAAAGTTACACCCTTAATGCCAATAGCCATAACAAACACAACTACCAACAAAATAATGCCTGAAATAATCTGTTTGTTTTTAGAAGTGGCAGTTGCTTCAATCTCCTGCTCAATTTCTTGGTCTGCATCCAAGTTTACCTTAGGCAAGAAATGCTTGCCAACAAACATCATATACGCCATACCTGCAAAGGACAAAGGAATACCAATCCACGCCCATTCAAAGAAACCGAAAGTACCATAACCTGCAGCATCCAGTGCACCGGACGCAATGATGTTAGGCGGTGTGCCTACCAAAGTAATAACTCCGCCCCATCCGCAGGCAAATGCCAAAGGCATCAACTGACGGGATGCGGGAATCTTTGCCGCCGCACAAATACCAAGTGCAACAGGCAACAGACAAGCACAGGTACCAGTATTGGAAAGCACAGAACTTAAAGCCGTACCTACCAACATCAAACCAAACATCAAACTGGTTTCACCATGTCCGCAAAACCTCACAACGGTGTTACCAATATTTTGGGCAAGGCCAGTATAAAACATGGCTGCGCCTACAATAAACATCCCTGCAAACAATACCACAGTGGAATTGGAGAGACCACTGAATACTTGTTTTGTAGGGATAAAGCCGAGCAAACCGCAAGCGATTGCCCCTGCCATAGAAGTAATCGCCAAAGGAATAATTTCGGTAATAAAACATACAGCGACTACTGCCAACAGAATTAAACATTTTACTGCTGGAGACATAATTTCCCTCCTTTAAAAAAATTTTGGGGTTAATACAATAACCTATGTGCAACATTCTACCAACAGCACCCGTCTCAAAATATGACAAAAGCAACAGAGTTGGTTGCTCTGTTGCTTAAAATATTTTTATTAAATTTATGAAAGTTTTTTAAGTTTGTTATATCTTATGCATTATGCACAAGTGTAAATATATTTTTCTCAAACTTAATCAGACCGTCATCACGCATTCTTGCAATTTCCCTTGTCATAGCACTTCTGTCAGCATCCAGATAATTCGCCAAATCAGTTCTGTTAAACGGTAAGGCAAAAGTCCGTGACCTGCAAAGTTGGGCTTCTTTTTCCAAATATGCCATAATCTTTCCCCGTAAAGTTTTTCTGCCTAACACATCCACTTTTTCAATCAAATTAATGTTATGCCCCGCCACCGTCGCTATAATATTACTAAAAAATTTACAATAAATATTTTGGTTACCAATAACATTCATATTCAAACTGGCAAACGGAATCATTAAAATTTCACAATTCTTAACCGCAAAATAACTTACCACACTATGTTTGCCCTTGCTCCCCAAATAACAGGTGCCAAAAGTCCTGCGTGCTTCTATACTGCCAATAATACTTCTATCCCCCGAAGCGTCTTCTTTGACAATCTGCACAGTACCATTCACAACCACACACAGATTTTCAACAACATCCCCAGCCAAAAAAACATAAGCATTCTTATGAAAATGTTTAACCAACATATTGGTTTTGCTTAAAAGTTCTTTGACTTCATCCAAAGACATGTTCTTGAACAAATCTGCCTGTGCAACCTGTTCAATAGTAACTTTCGCTCCCAAAGAAAACACCTCCTGTTTTTATTCTAAAACAAGAGGTGAAGCATGTAAATTTATGTAAATATTGTCAGCGATTTTGTAATTATGTTGCATTGGCACCACTTACAAAATCACTTACTTTAATTACAAAATTCAACGGGTATAAACATTCAGCAAATCACTCTTTTTATCTATACATAAATATTTATATACAGGTCTGCCCACACTTCCCCTGTGCAAATCCAATTTCAGCAAGTTTACCGTCTTCAAAAACTCCAAATATTTGCGGATGCTGACCCTGCTGATACCGACTTTTGCCGCCACTTCATCCGTAGTAAACATCCCGTCAAAACTGCAAATGCTTTTCCACACAATCACCAAAGTATGTTTGTCCAATCCTTTCGGCAAAGTAGCCAAATCACCCGATTCCTTACGGATATTTGTTTTGTCCAGTTCTTCCTGTTCAATTACATCCTGTGCCTCTACAAGGGAATGACGCCGCTGATAATTGCTTAAAGCCACATTAAACCTTTCAAACTCAAAAGGTTTGATAATGTAATCAACCGCCCCCAACCTCAACGCCTGTTTAATCTTGTCTTTGTCATTGGCGGCAGAAACAATTATCACATCCACGTCAAAAGCATTTTCACGCACCTTAGCCAAAAACTGCAAACCGTCCATATTGGGCATAAATACATCCAATATGACAAGGTCATATTTTTTCTGTGCCAAAAGTTTTAAGCCGTCAACACCATTACGTGCCAAATCACACAACTTGAAACCCTTAATCTGATTAAGGTAATGCTCATGCAACTGTGCTACCATCGGGTCATCTTCAACAACAAGAACATCAATCAATTATTTCACCTGCTTTCTGTACCGGCAAACGTACCGTAAAAATAGTACCTTCGCCCGCTTTTGATTCTACGCTGATAGTCCCGTCCAAATCTTCCACACTGTGCTTAACAAGATAAAGACCAAACCCGTGACCTCTGCCTTTGCTTGAAAAACCACGTTGAAAAATTTTTTCAATTTCCGATTGGGCAATACCGGGACCGCTGTCTTCAACCTCAATTACCAATTCCTTGCCAAAATCCAAAATACTCAAACTGACAATTCTTTCCCCGTTAAATGCTTTTAATGCGTCAAAAGCATTTTCCACCAAATTGCCAATAATCAAAACCAAATCGTGTACAGACGGAACTTCCATCTCCCTGTGCAGTTCCGATTCATCCGCCACCGTAAATTCAATATCCAACTCCCTGCTTCTGGCAATCTTGCCAAGAATAAAGCCGCTTAACGTAATATCTTTAATACGGGTCGCCACATAGGCAACCTCTGACTGACGGCTGTAGGCAATCTCCTTTGTAAACTGTTTCAGCTCATCATACGCACCCATGTCAATCAAACCCATAATCACATGCATTTTGTTCATAAATTCATGCGTTTGCGCCCGTAACGCTGTAGCATAGTTTTTAAAACCTGTCAGCTGGTTTGCCAATTCATACACATCAGATTTGCGGCGGAAAGTCACCACCGCACCACCAATTTCATTTTGCAAATAAATAGGGACTGCCGTCAACATAAACACAGTATCACCAATTTTTACCGCCGCATTGCCAAAAGTTTTACCATCCTTAATAATGCTGTTCCACGGAACGGACGGCAATACCTCTTTGGCAAGACAATTCACCATATTGGAAATATTAGGTACATTCGCCTCCGTCAAAAGAGTTTCCGCTTCCATATTTATCAAAGTAACAATCCCCTGTGCGTTAACATTAATAACCCCTTCACGCACACTGTTCAAAATAACATTGCGTTCCTGCAACAACGTGGCAATTTCTTCCGGCTCCAAGCCAAACAAAATTTTCTTGACCCGCTGTGCCAAATAAATTGCCCCCATAATCCCGATTATCAAACCAAAAATTCCCGTCAACCCCAAAAAAACAATAGAATCAACCGTAGAATTATTCACAAATTCATCCGAATAACCGGTCACCACATAACCGACCCTCTTGTCATTTGGGTCATTAATAAAACCAATGGCTTTATTGGGAATATTATAATTTTGCCCGTAAGTGATTTCTTTATATTTGGAATATTCCTCCACCAGTTCCTGTGCGCTGGTGTCAAAATCTTTCAGCCCCGCAGGATTATAAAATACAACTAACTTTTTATTGGCATCAAAAATTGCCACACTGGCTTCGTCCGAATCATCCACATGGTTAACATAATTAAACATAAAGTCGCTGACTTCTTTGGGCGTACCGCCCATCTTGCCACTAATACCGTTAACAATTTCATTGGAATTGCACAAAATAACATTGATACTTACCGCATTAATGCTGACACGGTCATAAATAACCTTGGCCACCCGCAAAGTAGTAAATACAGATGCAGGCAATAAAGCGCAAAGCACCACAATACTAATCAATGCCACAATTTTTTGTGACAAAGTCATACTTTTGGCAAGAATGTTATACCATTTCTGTTCTTTTATTTTACCGCTTACTTTATTTTGCATATTGTTATTATAACATAAAAAATGCCCTCTCAAAGATTTTGGGGCATTTTCTTTAGTTAAAAAATTATACTCTCTACAATGAAAGCAATTTTTTGTTATAAAAAAATCCCTGCCATAAGGCAGGGATTTTTAACTGATTTATTATTCTTACCTATCAGGGGAAGAACGGCCAAATCATCGGCAACAATACAACGGATACTACGAATGCAACCAATA
>JAGHTS010000287.1 GCA_018065225.1 Candidatus Phascolarctobacterium caballi | reverse complement strand
TGTATTTGAATGCAGGAAACTTGACAGGGGTTGTTGCCGGTGCAGGCGGCACTACCACTGTAACAGGGGCAGTGACCAACACATCCGGAAAAACCATAACCCAAAAGGCGTTGACAATCAACAGCGGGGCATCACTCTCCACAGATATATCCAAACTGACAATTGGGACAGTTAATTCCACAAGGTCCAGCTCCACCAATATAACTAATAATGGTACATTTACATGGACAGCGGGCAGTGTATTAAAAAATAACATTGCAGGGACGGGAACTACAGTAATCAACGGGGCAAATGTCAACGCAGACGGACATAAAATAACACAAAAAGCACTGACCATAACTACTGGTGCTTTAACAACCACCGGTGAACTTTTGGTTATATCAGATGGTGTTATCACCAACAATGCCAACTTGATTTTAAACAGCGGTACTTTGAAACAAAGTCTTAATTCCACTACAGGTACATTTACGGTTAACGGTTCAGTAAAAGCGGAAAAACAAATAAACAACAGAACAGTTATCAATACCGGCAAACAACTGACAGTTGATGCTGACTTAATTAATAATACTGTCACCGACAACGGGACAATCGCTTTGACAGGCGTCAATAAAACATTGAATGCAAGTGGCAGCATTAGCGGTGCAGGACTGATTTTGGTTGACGGGACTGTCACCAGCAATGCAATGTTGAATGCAACAGCGGGCATAAAAATAAAGGATGCCGATGATAGTTTGACAATTAGCGCAAGCAATGTGGGTGTGGACGTAACCAATGGCGGCAAAATAATTTTGACAGGCGGCGTCCTCAACAGGAACATCAGCGGTGACATTGCAAGTGCTACAGGCAAAACAATCATAACCGGTAATGTAACATTCAATACTGCAATAAATGATAAAATTGAAGTTAAAGAAACAGGTATTCTTGTAATTAATGCAAATAATATCAATGCAGATATAATTGGCACCCATACTGATAGCGGCAACAGTTTGGTAACACTTACCGGCGGAACACTTGACAAATTCATAACAAAAGGAAATATTGCGGTCAATGCCGGAGCATTGGTAACACTTGGCACAACCGGATTGACAACAGGGACAGGTCTGAAAGAAAACGAAAACGTCATTATCAATGACGGTGGCACGTTGTTGGTCAACAGCCATACCCAACTGGGCAAGAACATGGAAGTGCGTGGTACGCTGGACCTCAGGGACAGCAGCCCCAACACATATGACGGAAACAGGGAATATGTTATCGGTTCAGGTACATCTGGCAATCTTATAGGCGGTGCCGGAGCAACAATACATTTTGACCTGTTGAACAAAGCAGAAAACGACCACGCAATGCTCAACGGGCATTTTGCAGTATCAGGGGAAGCAGAATATTCCAGTGCATCAGATGACGGATATATCAGTTTTGACGAACACGATTCCATTGTAGTCAACGGCGAAGTCAGCGGCCATTTCAACTTGGGATCAGTTAATATGAACGGTGCCATCTATATGTATCAGACAGGGGACCAATTTTATGTTACAGGAGGGTCGGTACTTCTTCTTAATGATCCTGCATCCGTATATTCCGGTGGGGCATGGGGTACAGTAGGCCAGGGCGGCGCTGTAGTTAGAAACGAAGGCGACCTGGAATTTGACACAATCAAACTGTTCACAAAAGCGGACGGTAGCAATGCGGCAGTAGGCAGTGACGGACTGATTATAGAAAAAACCACTACCAAATACGGCAGTTTTGCTTACACCTTTGAACAAAACGGGACAAACAGCACAGAAATCAAAATAACAGCAGAACCGTCAGAACTCACCCTGCGTGAAGTAATCAACGGTATAAGCATGAATGGGGTGCAACAGACAGACGAAGTCACCACAACCTTCAGCCAGGAACGTTTGGGGGCAGCTTTTGATAATGGCGATACGAACATTAAACGGGAAGGTGATCCCGGCAGTTATATTTATTCGTTTGTCACAGAGCCGGAAGACCCAACTTTGCCGGCATACGACAAATACCGTAACTACGGGGATACATTGGGTAAGCAGGTCAGGATGGCAAAACAGGCGGCAACCTTCAACAACTACTCTTTTGAACGTGACGCCACATTGCTTAAACCTTATGAAACATATAAACGTCTGTACAATGCGGCAGTAGGTTCCGGTAACATTACAATTGCATCAGGAGTTGCAAAGTTTGCAGATTATAATGCAGTTTTAACCTATATGGCAAACAAATCTGATACTGATGTCAATAACGCAATGGCACAGTACCTTGGAGGCACTGTTACTGAAGATGTCGTACGTACAGTATTAGGTTCTATGCTGGTAAAAACCAAAGACACATTGGATTACCTGCTTAAAGACCTTGACCCGGACAAAACATTGTACGATTACTACACATCTGACGGTAAAGCGTCAAGTGCTCCAATATGGAACGGGAATCCGACCGCATTGATTTCAGAAGATCCGAATAATTATTTCTATAAACTCGGAGCAGATGCTGCTTTGACAGCTTATGATTTTGAAATAGAGAATTACGGGCTCGGTACATTGACCCCGTCACAAAGTCGTTCTTCCCGTATTCTTACCCTTAACGGTAACGGGCATATCCTTGAAGGTGGCGCAACAGTCAACACCTTACTTAACGGAGGTACATTTGCACCGGGATTTGCAGGAGTCATCCTGAGCAACAAAAAAGACGAACTGCACATCGTCAACGTAAGTGAAGTAAGAGGGTTTAAAGATTATGTGGTCAACAATAAAGGGACATTGTTCCTTGAGGATACAGCAGCCCTTAAACTGGCGGCAAACATAAAAGATGAATCTGGAAGTTCGAAAACTGGTATGACCAAAATAGTCAACAGCAAACTGGACTTAGTTGACGGCTACAAAATAGACCAGGCATACATTGATGTTTCCCTTGGTTCTGAAGTGACAGCAACGGTAGGGGAAAATAAGGGATTGATAACAAGCAGTGCAACCAACAATCTCGGTACAATAAGACTGACCGGCGGTACTGCAGCCAATGATAATGGTGCCGTAGTACTTCAAACTTCAATTATTGGCAATACAGGTTTGTTATACATAGGCAACGGCACTAACAACTCATATATAAAAGCCGAGCAGGGAACAATCATTGCCAACAATATCATTGTTGCAAACGGATCTAAATTTGCTATCAATGCTTCTGATATAGCAGGTGGTAGTGTTGACAACCATGGCACTTTAATTTTGGGTGAAGGTGTTTTAGGTTATGATATTAACGATTCAGCAGACCCGAAAACCGGCAAAACCGTAATTGACGGCAACATATTTGCGGATACATCCTTCATCAGGCAAAAGAATATGGAGATAAACGCAAACAAGACCCTTAACATCACGGCGGACAGGTTGTTAATAGATGAAAAGATAAATAATAAGGGTACATTACAGCTTATCGGGGAAAACATGGTATTCAACAGTGCCGTTGACAATAACGGACTGACAATAATTGACGGCACAATAACCGGGTTGAAAACAATAGACGGAAAAATCCAAATCAGAAACTCCAGAGAATCATTGACCATAGATGTTGACCTTTTAGGCAGCAGCGGAACAGTTGATAATGGCGGTTTGGTCCGTCTGACGGGCGATCTTACAGATAATGATGTGCCGGACGATAAAATAGACACACTCAGGAAAGTGATAAACGGCGGTAACATAGAAATAGTAAGTAATCCTGACAAAAATATTGTTATAACATCCAATGTAGACAACCTTAAAGGGAAAGTCATCAACGCGACAGAACAACTCACACTTACAGGCGGGGACGTTTCCAATTACGGGGAACTGACAGTGGAAATTGCAGGAGCCGGCGTAACACAAATAGGGACCGCACCGGGGAACAGCAGTTATATAACTATAGGCACTGGCGGATTAATCAATAACAAAGTACAAGTTGTTGAAGGGAGTGTGCTGAAAACTGCAGGGGAAAACCTGTCAACAAATTCCGTAAAAAATGACGGCACCATTATATTTACCGAAGGAGAAATAGGATATAACATCAACTCATATAACAATGGCGCGGCAGTGGCAAATAACTTTAAGGGGAAAGTGGAAATTGCAGGAGATGTTGTCATTCAAAGTTCACACACCATCAACCAAAAAGACCTGCAGATTGATGTCGGCGCCAATCTGACAACAAATGCAATCAGTTTAAACCTGATGAAGGCGGAAGGCGAGTACAGCCCAGTTTTGAATAACGGGAAAGTGACCGTAACAGGCGGGATATTAAAAAATGCATTTATAAATGATATTTCTGAAGTTACCGGCGGTACAGTACCGGCAGAGGCAGTAACCGGGGAACTGCACATAGAAGGAAATGTTTTTGACGGCGTAACGGAAGTAACGGCAGGCACCTATACACAAAGCGGTATGACAATAGCGCCAATTTATAACGATATCTATATCAGCAAAAATGACACATTGACATTAAATGCCTTGGTATTGCAGGGGGATGTCAAAGACAATGCGGGCACACTGAAGATTATAGCGACAGAAGAATTGTTTGGTTCACTTCCAGAGACTGAACAAAATATGATTCGAAGTTTAAAAGGGTTGCCCGTCAGCAAATCAATCTTGGGTAGTGGTGAAATAATTGTTAACAATTCTGCTACTGCTGGAACAGCGGCAGGCTCCGATCCTTTGATTTTGATAGACATCGCTCCCATCCAAGCAGGAAAAATTACAATAGAAAAAGGCAGTTTTGCAGCGGCTCCTGCATTAATGCAAATCGGAACGGGAGGAATTGTCAATCACGGACAAATTGTCTTTATAGGTTTGACAAATGACGAAGCAGCTCAATATCAATATGCAGGGCTTTTACCTTCGACAGGGGATATTGTAGACTTGGTTACACGGCAACAGACGGTTAGTACCAATATTTTAGGAGATGATGGTCAACTTGTAATTGGTATGGGCAAGAACGGTTCGGATATATTCCTTGATGGCGAAGTTTCCCAGGATATTGCCATTTATGGCGGAAAACTGAGCATAGACCCGGACAACATGATCAAGCCTGCGAATATGAGTCCTGACAGCAGATATGAGGCACAGGTGACATTGGTACCCAGAAACATAGATTTAAACGGTAATGTAATTGCCATTGGGAGTGACTATAATGATACAAGTACAATCATAGTGCCGGAAGGCAAAGGCGGGACCTTTAAGCAAATGGTCGGCGGACAAGGACTTGTTGAAATCAATGCGGACGTATCTATGGGTTTAGGCAGTGGTTTTGTACCTGTTGCTTATATCAATATCGATGAATTGTCATTAAGCGGTGGAACTGCAGGAACTTATTTTGTTACACAAGGGACAAGTACACCGACAATGACGTCTGCTGTACTTGCTGCTGAAGCAAAAGCGACTATGGACGGATTTAATCCGGAGGCTGAGGCGAACCAACATTATGCTACAGATACAGGACTCTCCGATCCAATAGATCTTCGTAAACAGAATATGGTTAGAGCATACCAGGCATTAAAAGCGGCAAATGCAGATTTGGCAGCTAAAAAAGCTGCCCTTGACCTTAAGAAAAATGCCGGACGTGACTATTCCAACGAATTGGAAAACTACAAAGACAGCTACAATGCAATGCGGACGGCTGCGGGACAATATGGAATCTTCACATCCATTCCTGTTTCCGGTATTGATGTAAAACTGAATGCAGAACTTAATATTGCTGCGGCAAATCTTAAAGGCGGGGCGTTGCAAAGTTTGTATTTAGGTGAAAATGCTCATTTGAACATGATAGATAACACAGCCGGCACACTTGTTGTCGGTACCGGTGTAGCGGCAATGAAAGAAAGTACGCCAATTTCATTGTTTGCAGAAGAGGGCAGCCGTTTGTCGTTGGATATACTTAATGATACCCAACTTGATAACTTTATTGTATTGGGAGAGGCAAGCGGTACTATTTCATTGGCGACACTCAATCTTAAGAGTGAATTGATGCCGGAAGAAACCCTTGAAAGCAGTGGAAGCGGATATGCAACAAGATATTATGACTTGCAGATAAAGGATACAGATGATGACTTCAATATTATTGGCACGACTACTGCTTATGGTGATTATGTTTATATAATTGACTATGTAGAACATGGGACACATTCAGACCACAAGAAAGAACTGAGAATTAAAAAAATGTGGGGTTACACCCTGCCGCAAATTATCCAGGCAAACAAAGATGGTAACTATACGCTTAATGCTGCACAAATATCCACTTATTCTTTCACGGAAAATGCTGTCAACACCGACCACGTATTGGTAAGAGGCGGTGACTTGGGTACGTTCCGTGGTGCAGAATATAGAGTTGTATCTGACAGTACAAGTGAAACTGATATGAAAGATAACTATATAAGGTTTACAGAAGCAAAAGAAATAAATCCTAATGTCAGAGTCGGTGATGTACTCTATGTTGACCGTAACTTCACAATAAATGGTAATGACACCACATTGAACGGTGGCGGTTATCAGGGAATGACAATTAATAATGCTCATGGTACAAACAACAGTTTGATTATTACTGATATATCTGATTTAAGTAACTTTAAAGATGGTGTACTGGGAACTAACAATGCCAAATTGAATATAACAGGGATAGAAGGAACATCATTAAATGCCACCATTAATGGTAATGGCAATACCGTAATTTCCACTGATGTAACGTTTGGTGAGTATGGTTATTTTACATCCAAAGTAACGGATTTTAAGGGACAGGCCTTCAAAGTCAATAGGAACGGCAAATATGTTGATTCCAAAGGTGAGGAATTGGAAGACCAGTCTATTGCAAATGTACGTGTCAAAGGGGTGTTGGAAAAATACACCACGGAAACAGTTGAAGGAAAAAAACAGGCAATCCCCGGCTGGTATGTTGGAAGCCAGTTTTATCGTTTGGATGAAGCGGTTCAAAATGCATTTGCTAACTTCCAGAGGACTGGTTCTACTGTCTATAATGTTGCTGATGGCATAACTGTTACAATTTTTGTACCAAAAATTGAGCAGAATTCTTTGACAATTAACAGCGGGTCATTAACCGTTAACGCCAATCAGTTGTCAATTGGTACAACTATTACCGCTGACGGAAACCTGATACTGACTGATGGTATACTGATGCAGGCAGTTGATGGCAAAGGCATTGTCCGCATTGACGGTGATGTTCTTACCGAAACAGGTGAAGTTATGACAACTGGGCATGTTGTAATAAACGAAACCATTGGCAATAAGATGGAAGTCAAGACCAATAACACTCTTACAATTAATGCTGATAATATCAAAAATACCGTAACCAATGGCGGTACACTTGAACTCATTGGCGGTGAATTAACAAATTATGTTAACGCAGAAAAAGATGCTGACGGTACAGAAATACCTGGCTCCTCAATTGTAGTCAACGGAGGTGTAAAGGCAAATGCGGATTATCTTGGCAACGACATTCTGATAAAAGCAAACAAGACACTTGCCTTGACAAACGGTGACATTAACAGGGATATTACAGGTGAGGCTGACAGTACATTGGCGATAGCAGGTGCTGTTGAAGATGAAGTTACCGTCAACAACAATGGCAGAATTACCGGAATTGGCAAACTGCAAATAAATAGCGGGAATACATTTGTTACGGACTTGAACGATTTACAATTGGGTGCAAATGGTTCAGTGACCAACAACGGAGTCTTTGACATTAACGGCAGTGGGGACATCAAGAATAAAATTGACGGCAGCGGTGAACTCAATTTGTCGGGCAGTTTTGTTTTGGAAAAGGGGACGGCAATTACCCAGGGTATTATCAACATTGTTACAGGTACATCAAAATTAGAAGGGTTTGCGGATGACATCAATTCCTATTCAGCCGATATTCCGCTTGCACTGAACAATGCCGGAGAGTTGTATTTAAAGAGCGACAGTGAGAATACAACTATTAAAAACACGGATATAAAAGGGTATAAGGATGCAACAGGCATATTAACCGTCGGTACAACGGTTATTGACGGACCTATTAAATCTAAGAGGAGAATAGAGAATACTATTATTGTCAACAATGCGGACAGCAAACTAACCATTGATGCCGCAAATGTCGGCGGATCAGTAACAGACAACGGTATTCTGGTATTGACAGGTGGCAGCACAACCGAATCTGTTTTGGAACATTCTGTAGATGTCGGCTTGTTCAACAGCGGTCTTTTGGAAGTTTCCAATGGTTCTGTAGCTAATCTTGATTCTAATGCTCTTAGAGTTACTGATTTGCAAATTGACCAAAACGGAATATTTACTGTAAATATGAATGACTTGACAGTTACTTCTGATTCCTTTACAAACAATGGTTCACTTCGTTTGGCTGGAGGGGTTGTGAAAAATGTCATCAACGGAACTGGAACAACATATGTGGTAAACAATACAGATTTTGACAATAAAGTTAATACCAAAGTTATAGTTGAATCAGGTGCCACATTAACCACAAATCCTGACGATATCGGTAATGGTATAATTTTAAACTCTGTATATACTCCTGCCGACGGATTAAATAAGGGACCTGTTACAATTACTGAATATGCCACAGTATTAGTTGATAATGGTGGTGAGTTTAACTCTGTTATCAGTGGTGTGGGCAAAGTTATAATTAACAATGATATTGTTATGGGTTCAGGTAGCGGTTTTGATTATAATTATGCCGTTAAATTGGAATCTTTGGCACATAAACATTCACAAACGGCTTCGTCTGGTACGATAGACGAATATATGGATAAAAGTTCTTTTGAAAGAAAAGTTAGTAGCTACATAAGAGATCATTCAGTAGAATTTGGCGCAGAATGTGTACGGTTGGCAGGAATTATGCGTTTGAATGCTGATGACCCGATAGTAGTTGCGGCAGCGACCAAAGAATTTGCTGCGCTTTATTCCCAAGAGAAACATATTGTGCCCATGTCAACTTTGGATCTTGACCTTAATGCCAGATTAAGTATTAGTGACGCAGGAATAAGCGGTGGCGGTATTGGGGCATTGCATCTTGGCTCAAATGGTTACCTTGATTTTGCCAACGGCAAAGCCGGCAACCTTATTGTTAACAGTTTCAAGGCGGATGCAGGCAGCCAATTAAGTTTGGATGTTGTCAATGATGATGAAATGGACGGATTTGTCGTTATAGGCAACGCCCAGGGCTCTTTGAAACTGAAAAATGTCAATGTATTGGATGAATTGATTAAAGGGAAGACAATAGATGTTCTTTCCAAAACTTCAGCAGGTGGGGTTAAAACTGAAATATACAAAATAAAAGATGGCGAAAATTTTGTATATTACAATCCTGACGGAACAGAATACTTTGGCTCACGCGACGGATTTGATTCAACACAAAAATATTATGGTATTTCCAACAAACAAAATTCAGGGGATTATGTTTTCACATTCTATGACGTTAACGGGTATACAACGGATGACATGACCCAACGTGTTGTTGTGGATGAGGGCAGTGAGAACTTAAATCTTGTTAGTTGGCAGGATTTGCCGATTTACGGTAACGACACATTGACCATTGATGGCACGAGGACTGCCTCAGGCAAGTATCTTTATACTTTTAGTTATGAATACAATTCAGAACAGAATGATAAAATGTTAAAAGTTGTAAAAACTAAAGGGTTTAGCATGCGCCAGGTAGTGCAGGGTGACATACGTCCCGCAACGCCAATGTCTGAAGAAATAAGGGCGGCAACTATCAATACTTATTCTTTTAACGAAGATGCTTATAATGTTGATAAAGTTGCTTATAAATATTACGGAGCAGTAGTCGGCACTGACGATATAAACGGCGGTAATTTAGGTACTTTGACCGGCGATGACAATATGGATCATTTCCAGGACAATAACGGTGAAGGAAATTCGGGAAGAAATTTGCCGTGGAGCAACGGCGGTAGTGACACTGTAGTTAGCAGGGAACTGACGATCAACGGCAATGGTCACAGTTTGAATGGTATGGGCTGGAAAGGGGTTACAGTCGGGGCAGGTGATTCTTTGGTATTGAGCAATATCAAGGAAGTTTCCAATTTTGCTGACGGTATTGTTGCTGTAAATAATGGTGAATTTTCACTTGAGTCAGGGAATATGCTTGTTAAGGCAGGCCTGAACGGTACCGGTACATTAAAAGTAAACGGTGCAAATGTAACGGTTTACAACAACGCAGATGCGACAAATCTTAATGGTTACTTTACAAAAGGTATCACCACAATGGTAATTGAAGTAGATGCGGAAGGTAATCCTGTATTAGAGGACGGAAAGCCGAAAATTACATATAAAACGTACCAAAATGAAAGCTATCCGATAAATGAAACAGATTTTGACCCTGAAACAGATGGCTCAATCAAACTTTACACACCGCAAATCCAACAGTCGGAATTGGACATTGTTAAAGGCAGTATGACTGCCAGCGGTTATGCCTTAGATATTGCAACAATAAACAATTCTGGTACGTTGACACTTATTGATAACTTTAATTATGATGATTATATCGGAACACCGGATTCGGTTGATACAGACAATACCCTTACGGGACGGGTGAACAACCATATCGGTAAATTAATAGTAGATGCCGTAGATATTAAGGCAAACAATGTAATTGAAAACATCATTACCATTAATGCAGGCAAAAAATTGACTATTGATGCCGCTAATATTCATAACAATGTTACAATTAACGGCACAGGTGAGAATGCGGGTAATTTAGTATTGTTAAGTGCTGCAGATGGTTCCAGATTCGGTACTGATACGGAGGCATATAGTATAAAGGGAGGCAATGTTTTTGTCGGCAGTGCTGGAACAACAGCATTAGTAAAGATGAATGCCATCCAATTGGTGGACAACAACCTTATCGCCATTGCCGAAAACAGCACTTTACAGTTTACCGGTGGGGCATTGGGACAAAAGGTTGGTGACAATGATCATTATACAGGCACTTTGGAATTTTCCGGGGATGTTATTGTAGGGGGCAATGCGGAAATTTGGACCTACATGAAAGTTGATCCTGGTGTTGAAGTTTCCATTTTGACAGATAACTTTAAAAATACAGATGTTGTACCTCCGGTTTTAACAACGGTAACAAATGAGGGAACAATTAGGATTACAGGTGGAGATTCTGCATTAAGCAAAAAAATATTTGGGACTGACAACGGTACAGATATCAATGCAGGCACTTTGATAATTGATGCAAATGTCAAATCTAATGCAGATTACATTGCCAGTGCAACAAATACTGTAACAGAAGGACATACATTGACCCTGACTGATGGAGCAATACTGAAAAAAGTTCAGGGTGCTGGTATTGTCGCTGTTGACACGGATAATACAGTCAACGTAATAACAGAGAATGAAGGCATTGTAACTGCAGGAGGCATTAAAGTTGATAAAGGCATATTGAACATCCTTGTAGGCAATATTGGGGCCGATGTAACAGCAACTGACAATGGTACAATTTCTTTAGTAGGGTTAGATAATAATGGAATACCAGGTAATGGTGAAACAGATAATGATGTATTGCAAAAAACTATTACCGGTGGACATATAGTTATTAATGAACTGAATGCAGGAACATCTGTGTCAGTCACTGCAAACCCTGACAATCTTAAAGCCGGAGATTTAATAGTCAACAAAAACAACACGTTAATTTTAGGTGGCGGTATCTTGACAACACCAATTGAAGGCAGTACAGGCGACAGTGATACAAATACGACATTCATTAAAGGCAATTTGGAATCTGATGTTAAAATTGCAACAAAGAAAATTGTCATCGATAAAGATAATGCCGAAGGGGCCGTAGGTTATTCTTTGCAGATTGCAGCAGGCAATGTAGGCGGGGAAATAACTAATAAGGATTCAAATAATACTTATGGCGTTGTTACACTTACAGATGTTCCTGAAGGAACAAATCTTGCAAATCTGTTGCAACACAAAATTACTGTTAAGACAATAGATGTTAATGGTAATATTATTGTTGCTGATGCTGCATATGTTGATGGCAGTGAAAATATAGTCGAAGCCGGTAAAACGATGACACTTAGTAGTGGTACCGGTATTCGTCCTATTACAAGCAATGGTACAACGGCAATTAACGGGGAAGTAACCATTAAAGCGGCTATTGATGGACTTGAAAGTGACGGAGAGAATATCATTTACAATTTGGTTGTCAATGATGGCGGTATTTTGCATATTGATGCCGATAATGTAAAAGCAAACGGTATACTTAACGGCGGTAAAGTTTATATTGAAAATACAGGTGACGGTACCGCTGACGGTACATTCAACCAAACAATGGGAGGTACAGGCGGAACACTTATCCTTAACCAGCCCATAACGCTCGGGGAAAATGCAACCTTTGTACCGACATCTTATGTTGAAGTACCGGCAGAAGGACAGGCATTGATTGGTACACCGATACTGCCGATGAGTAACATCAGTGTTGTAATTAACAATGAACTTAAGAACGAGCAGGGAACAGCATCAGGCAAGAGCGGCGGCTTTAATAATGTATCTATCGGAACAGCCGGATATCTTAATTTAATTAATGATAATGCTGATGTAATTGTTATGCAGACATTAAATGCAAATTACGGCTCCAGATTATCTATTGATATGTTGGCACCGGCTGAGGGATCGTCACAAGTGCAAATGGATACCTTTGTAGTAACCGGTGGTGCAGGCGGACGTATAAAAATTGATACATTAAATGTAAAAACAGATATTGTTGCTGATATTAATGATGCAATGATTAACGCAAGTAAAAATGTTGTTCTTGCACAACTTCCGGTATTTGGAATAAATAATCTTTACATTCAGGGAACCAATGTCAACTATGAGCAATACAAATACACATTAAGGGAAGCAATTATTACTTCGGATGGAAAAGTTGTTTTGGTTGACACGATTAGTGCAGCGGCAGAAAATCTGGAAAATGATTTCTTTGAAATGGATGAAGGCGGTTACGCGACAGGCTATTTTGACAAGAACAATATTCATTATATAAAACTTGACAGTGAAAATATTGTTCCTGGTGCTGGCGATGAATTAATCAGTTTGGCAAAAGCAACCGGTAAGGAAATTCGTGCCTTTGCCGTAATCAAGGAAATTGGCTTCAATTTACATCAGATTGTTCAGGGGGAAATCAAAGGTAATGGATCTGAAGACAATCCTTATGTTTACGCATCCGATGCCCAAAACTATTCGTTCAACGGCAGTGATATGGTTAATACATCAGAAATCAGTGCTGAGAATTTCAACTTTGGCAGTGATTTGGGTATGTTAACACGTAAAGTTGAAATAACAGGGGGAACAGGGTATACAAAGAACGATTTAGACGGATACAATCAGGATGATGGTACGGATATTGATGTTATACCTGCAAATCCGGTTGGCGGTAAAGATTTAAGCGATAAAAATCCTGCAGGACGTACTCTTAAACTGCACGGTAACGGCGGCAGTATGTATGGAGGCGGTAATGCCGGTCTGACCATCAATACAGGTGATGCTGTTGTTGTTGACGGTATGCCTGTAATTGATAATTTTGCCGGTGGTATTGTTGCAGCAAATGACGGAACAGTTACCTTTACAGGCAATACGGAAGTCCATTTGAACGGAGCAATTACAAATGGCACAGCGAATAATGGCAAAACAGTAATTGAAGGCAATGTAGTATTGGGTGACGTTTATCATAATTATACTTGGACACCGTGTACTTATGATGAAAAGGATGTGACTGTGTCTGTAAACGGTCAAAATTATTTCCTTAAACATGATGATGCCGCAGGATCAAATAATAGTGGCATTTCTCAAAAGTTTATTGAAATTACAGAAACAGGCAAATTAACTGCCAATGCAAGTAAGTTAACCGCATCAGATAGTACTGACGGTATTAAAGTTAACGGCACTCTGGTTTTGACAGGCGGCACAACCAATAGCATAATAACTGGTGGTACCGATTCTGGTGAAACTGTTATAGGAACAGAAGATATTAATGCTGAAGTTACTGTCGGCAAAAATATTGCATCTGCCCTTACAATTACTCTTGATAGTACGCTTAATGATACTGTAGCTGGCAGAACGCTTAGCGGAGCTGTCAAAAATTATGGTACATTAAATGTTCGTCCGCAAAACTTAACCGGATCAGTTATCAATACAGGAGTTTTGAATTTGTATCAAGGCGCGTTGGGGATAGATATTAATGATACAAATAATGCAAATGGAACTGTAAATGTTTTAGAGTCGCTTAGTAATACTGCTGAAAAAACAATTTATGCAGAGAATTTGAACTTTAAAGGAACCGGCAGTTTGACAGATAATGCAGACCACCTCAAAGTTCAAACTATTAGTATTGGGACAAATGGTAGTTTGGCACTTGTTGGCGGAGCATTAACAGGAAATGTTAATGGTGCAGGTGATGATGATAATGGTGAATTGAAAATTAACGGCATAGTTTCAGTACAGGGAAGTATTGATGATGTAAAAGTAACTGTTTTACATGGCACTTCCGGCAGAAACGAATTGGATTTATCGATTTCCGGTATTCTAAATACAACTGTTGAAAATCAAGATGTTGTTAAAGGCGACGGTAGGAGTTTTGGTGAAAAAGCTGTTATTAATAACAAAGGCAATATAAGTTACGCAAATAAAGCGGAACTTGATATTACAGGAGGTATTTTTAAAGCCACTGTACACAATCATAATGAATATGGAAAAATTGTTGCTGCCAACGGTGTAACAATTGATGCTGTTGTCAAAGACGGATCTATTACCGGTACTTCAAATCAAGGTAACGAATATACAGTTATGAACAGTAGTTCAGATTCGGATCACTATGGTGATGTTGAAGTTTATGCCGGTGATGGTAACAAAAATACAAGAGATAAGGAAAACAGGCTTAATATTCAAGGTGATTTGAGCGGTATTACACTTTATGGTAATGATACAGATAATGTGGGAGAAGAAACCCGTGGCAATAATGTATTGACGATAACTGCAACTGACACTAAAGTTGGTGACATTATAGGTGGCAATTTTAGTTTTGATACTTATGAATTTGCTGTAACACATGATGACGTGCTTCAGGGAAAGTCAGTTCTAAGTTTGACTAGTCAGTTTGAAGATTTTACTACCAAGACAGCTAACATTGTTATTAACGGAACAGGGTTACAGAAAAATGATCGTATTGTTTTGGTACACAATGAAATAGGAAATGCAATTTTGGCTGATATGGGCAGCGGTATGAATTACTGCAAACTTAATACTTATGCGTCTTACAATATTGCAGTAGAGAACAATAACGATATAGTATTGACAGTAGGTGGAGTCAATATAGAAAATAAGAATGTTTTGGGCAACATGACTGATAATAACAGGGCTGCGTTGATTACAGGAGCTGCTGGCGGCGGTACAATTGGCAGTTCGACAGAATACATATCGGTTGTGGGAATTGAAGCGGCTGGATATGCGAAAAATAATAAAGTGTTGGTTGCTGATACAACGGGTACAGATGCAAATGGAGCAGGTATAACGGGTACAAACACTAAAGTTTATGGTTCTGTGACAGGTGCAAAAGGTGTTACTGAAGCAAGTGGTAACCAGGTGAATGTTTATGGTAAGGTACTTGGGGCAGAGAGTGTAGATTCATTTGTGACAGGTGCATATTCTGCAAGTGGCAAGGTTGATAACAATACATTGACAATTGAAAGCGGCGCTGAGGTCAACGGCAAAATTACAGGAGCACAAACGGTTAATGGCACAGCCAACAACAATAAGTTAATATTTGCCGGCAACGGAAAAGTTACAGATATTGTTGCGGCTGAATCAAAAGATGGTGATGTAAGCAACAACAATGTAACTATTGGCAACACTGTTGGTGGAACTGCCGTTTTGACACCGACAACAGATGGTGGAGCAATCAACATCGGCGGTGCCAAGATAACAGGTAGTGGTAAAGCAAGCATAAGTACTGTAGATTTTGTTGGTAATGTCGAGAACAACGGAGCCACTTTGTTTGTTGGTGATGAATCAAACAAACTTTATGCAGATAAAGTTACTGTACAAAGCGGGGCAAATATTGAAAATACAGATTCTACAATTATATTTAATGCTGACACTTTGGCAATAAATGGTACAATTTCCAATGGTACTGTTGATATTTCCGCTAAAGCGGAACTTGGCACAGACGGTGTAATTGACGGTTCGGAACTTACACTTGGTGAAGGTGCAACATTGCTTGTCAACAATGCTGACAATTTACTTACAGAATCATTTGTAAACAATGGAGCGGTTACATTTAAAAACGGTATTTTGACTAAAGCTATTGATGAAGGTTCAGGCAACGTAATTGTTGACGGCACTTTGACACTTGATGAACATGCAAAGATTGGTACGGTAGGTGTAGAAGGCAACAAGATTATTGTCAATAACGGTTCTACATTGAACACCGCATATGCAGATAACATTGCCGGCACTGCTGAAAACAATGGTACAATTAATCTTACCGGAGGCGTTTTGGCGAGCAAGGTTACGGGAACAGGGGTTACTAACATCAATGAAGGTGTCAAATCTGACATTGCGAATGTGGCAAGCAAATTTGTTGTAGCGGCTGACAAGATATTTACAGTTGTTGGTGACAATACATTTGCCGCTGGCGACGACGGGAAATCTGATTTTAGAAATATTGAAGGTACAATTAGCGGTGACGGTACTACATATATTGGTGACGGTACTGATGAGGCATATATCACTACCCAGGGTGAAATTACAACGATAATGAGTGTACAGCCAAAAGCAAACCTGTTTGCAATGGGTAATGACATTAAAAATGATATTACCCTTAAAAAACAAGATGACAAAATTGGTACTTTGAGATTATTGGGTGGTGAATTGAACAATACGGTTAGCGGTGACGGATTGTTGACACTTGGTGATTTGTCAGTTGCCAAAGGTGATATTGCAACAAGTCCTTTGTCCAAGCCTACCACTGCAGTAATAGGGGCTAATGGTGTTGTAGATACCAATGTTTATGTTCCGGACAATGGTGTAATTGATTTCCGTAATGGAGACCTGAATGCGGAAGGACATTATATTACAGTAGAACCACAGGGCACATTGATTGCCAAGATTTCAGATCTGTTGAATGATGACGGTGGGGTTTATTCATCCGTTGGCGATATAACAAACAAGCTTTCCGGAAATTATGAAGTAACCCTGGGCAGGGAATTCTATACGGCAACTGAATACAGGAATATGCGTCAAACATTAACAGAAGGTGATCCGGAATCCAAAATGAATTTTGCCATTATAGATGCACGGTTGAAAATAGAAGAAAACCAGGAACTGGTTGCTTACACCACTCCTGTCGGATCATCTGACCAAATAGGCGGCAACCATGAAGTGAACAGCAATACTATGACAGCCAGAGATTTACGGCCTGCAATTATCAGTACAGGGGTAGTGGACGATGTAATTGAGGTGAGAAGCGCCCCTGACCAGGTATTATACGTACCTTGCTATAATGATGACAATGACAATCCCGAATTTGTCGATAAACTTGAAGTTGCAGACACTAAAGGCACTGTCGTTAAACAGTTGACGGTTTCCGGACTTAAAGGTGAAGTCCCCGATTCGGAAAACGATGCATTGAAAGTGTTTACCCTTATCGTAAACACAGGTTCCGACCTTACATTGGTCGGAGACGGCAAGAATATAGTAACATCAAAGTTTAATGATTTTGACGATACAACAAATGTTGACCACTGTATAGGGGCCGACAGACAGGGCGGAGCCAATGTCAACATTGAAGTGGGCAAGGAAGGGGATACTGCTCTTACTGCCTCTGTTTTAAAAGTCGGACTTTACAGTGAGAACAACAACAAACGGCAAGGTGCAAAAGTAAATTCAATCCATGCCCATGATAATGGTGTATTCAACGCCATCAGTTCTACTATCGATGCCCAAAGAATTAATATTGAAAAAGATGGTAATCTGCTTGCCAGCGGCATTGCCGAAGTCAATACAGATACTTTGACATTGAACAAAGGCAATGTAACTGTTGCTGACAAAGCAAAAGTTAAGGCTGACAGGTTTAATGTAACAGGTGAAACTGATGCGGAAAGTACTGTTATCGGTGAAGTTAACGCCAAGACAATGGAAGTTGCGGATGATGTAATACTTAATGTCGGCAAAGACGCAGCCGGAGCCCGCATTACAACAGGCGAATTGACAGGTAACGGTATTATATTCATGGATCCGCTTTATGTTAACGGGATAGAAGAGGCAAGCCATTATGCAGTTAACAACTGGGATGGCAACAGCAAGCTGGTTGTAGCCCGTAATGCAGTTTTAAGTTTGGGTACTGAAGATTATAATAAGGCGGTTAATCTGTTTAACAAGACCGGTAAAGTATTTGGCTCTGATATTACCGCAGCGGTTTACGTGAACAAACCTGTACGGATGAATAATGTAGGTGCAATATATGTTGACGGAGGGCTTGGCAGTTTGGGTGAGTTGACAACACCTGTGACTGAATTGGGAGGCAAGGTTTATTTTGGTAACAAATCCATGCTGATGGTTAACGGCATGGGGTTAAACGGAGATATCGCCATCAGCGGTTATACTTCTGCAGAGGTTAAAGAAGGTTCTAAACTTTGTCTTGATGATGTAAAACCCGGAACTTATAAGATTTTAGGTAACGGGGGAAGCATAACAGGTAAATGGGACAGCGTTTGGGGCAGTAACTTGCTTGAGTTTGCAGTAGATACAAATATTACAGACGGCGGATCAGGTACGTACTACAATATTACCGTTACAAAGGCAAACGAAATACCTGAAGAATATAAGCCACATCAGAATGTGATCCAGGCAATTTTGGGTGATCCAAGCAGTAAGGCATATGAATGGTTGATGGCTGCTACTAATACCGGTTTTTATTCAGCACAAGAAAGAGAAGACCATGTTAGTGCTATGATGAATATGGCTGAGGCAGGTGGGGTTGTGCATGGTATGATAACTATGCAACATACATTTGAAGACAGCATTTTCAGTCAAAACGGGCTTGATGTACGTGGCAACAGAGTACAAAGAAAGCCGGAGCTTATGGATACAGTAAGTGACAAGCCGGCTATTGGCAATATAAATATTACTGAAATCCCGGTAGCTAAAACTTCTGAAATAATGCCTGAGGCATATGATGAGGTTATAGGTCTTGATTTGGAAAAACGTGTTTGGGCAAGTTATGTACATTCAAAGGAGAAGGTCACCGGTATGAATCTCGGCAATGGATTGGATGGCAAATACAGTTCAGAAATCAATGGTGCTACTGTAGGTGCTGACCTGTGGAGCGGTGAAACCAGTTTTGGCGGTATTGCCCTGATGTATGCTGATGGTAAAATTAACGGCAGTTCCGGTGCAAGCACCCGCAACAAAGTTGATTATTACGGATTTGGTGTGTACAACCGTAAGGATATGAAAGATAATATGAGTGTCATTTATGATTTCAATTATCTCTATGGTGACAATGATATTAAACAGGATAATAGTGGTAAAGAAATTACTGCAAATCCGAAGACCAAAACCATAAGTATGGGATTCCGTTTTGAAAAACTGTTTGAAAGTGGTAGTACCAGATTTATTCCGTTTGCTGGACTTAGGTACATGAATGTTAATGGGGATAAATACAGCAATAACTTGGGTGTACATTATGATGCGGATAAGATGAATGTATTGAGTATGCCTTTGGGATTGAAAGTTCTTGGTAAATCAATAATTAACAAGAGATGGGAGTTCAAGCCATATGCTGAAGCAGGATATATGTTCAACTTTGGCGACAGGGATAACAAGATGAATGTATCCTATGGCAACGGCAGTGAAAGCTTTGGCTATGATGTAATGGATAATGGTTCCCTCTTTGTAAAGGCCGGAATTTCTGGTGCTACGAAGAATGTGGTATTTACTTTGAGTTATGACTACATGAAGAGCAGCAACAGCCACAACAACAAGGGGAACCTTTCAGCAAACTTCACATTCTAACATTAACCTAAAAAGCAAAAAAAGAAGGCGGAAAATCCGCCTTCTTTTTTTGTAAGGGTACATTTATTTATATGTTATATATTTAAGTATAGATTATGTAAACATAATACGGTTGCTTAATAAACATTTTAACCACTAAATTGACGTCAAAATTTAATTTTTGACGTCAATTTAGTGGTTTGTATTTTGTTGTCAAATCAAAAATTATTTTATTTTAAACTTGCCAAATAACTGTTAACTGCTGTATCAAGGTAGGTTTGTTCTTCATCTTTTTTGTATTTTCCCAATTCACGGATATCTTTGTGCATAAGGAAGAAAAATAAAATAATTCCTTCCAATGTAAATGCGACGTGTGTTGGTTCAATTTTAGTTTTTAGTTCACCTAATTTTATTAATTCTGCAACAAGTTCTGTCATAAAGGTGTGTAGAATATAAAGTTTGCTTTTGACAAAGTTTTCAAACATCGGTTGTGGGCTTAACAGTTCACGATACATTAAGTAAATCTGATTGGGGTTATCTGCCTGAAACTTTGTTAATGCCTCAACATATGATTTTAATTTTTGCATTGGTGAAACATTTTGGGTACGTATGGTATCAATAATATTACGAAAAACTTCCATTTGTGTGTTTAACACATTAAGGTAAAGATTTTGTTTTCCGCTAAAATAATAGGAAATAAGTGCAGCATTTGTACCTGCCAAATCAGCGATTTGTTTTACAGACACGGAATCATAGCCATAGCGTGAAAACAATTGGGTTGCCGCTTGACGTATTCTTTCAGCACTGTCTGCTGTATATTTGTCTTTTTTCATAGCAAATACTCCTTTGATAGAATTATATATGTGTTGCGGAGTTTTAGCAATAGATATAT
>JAGHTS010000232.1 GCA_018065225.1 Candidatus Phascolarctobacterium caballi | reverse complement strand
ACCTTAACCATACGGTCAATACGGTAATAAATAACATTGTCATGATTTTCTTCGTTACACATCAAATAATAGTACCCGTTTGCCGCCAACAAATAATATGGGCTGACCTTGTGTAAATGTCCGCTGTCATGTAATTTTAAATCTGCACCATACTTTTGATAAACAAAAGTGACCTTGTGCTTACGGCTAATCGCCTCATTCAATGCCGTTACCGTCAACAAAAACTCTTTGTTCTGCGACCAGCCAATCCCCGAAAGCATTTTAATATCAGGTACTTTTTTCCTGAAATTTTCATTACCCAAATTTTTTATCTTGGTAATCAACCGTCCAGATTGTCTAACCGTCAACACTTTGGAAAACAGCACACTGTCAATCAACATCCTCAGTTCTGCGTCTTCAAATACCCTTTCAGCCAAATAATATCCCTCGTCATAAGGAATGTCATAGCCAACTTCCTGCAACAAATCTACACTTGCCCTAACCGTCCGTCTGTCACAATCAAAACCGTTCTCCGCCAAAAGTTCTACAATTTGCTTTTGTTGCAAATGATGTGTTTCATCTGTTTTTTCCTGTAACAAATTCAATATCTTAAACGGCAAAATTTTCTTTTCCACACAATCACCTCCTATGTACATTTTATTTTACATTTATTGTATAAATTTCACAACTGATTTTTTTCTTTTTTTGCAAATTAAAAGTAAGGTTACTTTTTGCCAAAATAACGTTACTTTTAAAATCTGTTTTTTATAAAATTCTATACAATCTCAAATAAAGATATATTTCAAAACAAACAAAGCGGTAAGTATAAGCATTACACCGTTAACCCTCATTCCGCCCAAAAGGTTCATAACAGTATAAGTTATTACACCCATAGAAATGCCTTCGGAAATACTATAAAAGAACGGCATTGCAATCGCCGCAATATAAGCAGGCAATGCTTCTGTAATATCGTCAAAATTAACTCTTAACAAACCTGATGCCATCATAAACCCAACTACAATTAAAGCAGGTGCCGTACAAAAACCGGGAATTGCCAAGAAAATCGGTGCAAAAACCAAAGAAACCAAAAACAGAATTGCCGTCACAACCGCAGTCAAACCTGTACGTCCGCCCTCTATTACACCGGCACTGCTTTCAACATAAGTAGTAACTGTTGTTGTACCCAAAACCGCACCTGCAACGGTGGCAATGGAATCTGCCAGCAACGCCCCTTGGATACGCGGCAATTTTCCCTGTTCATCCAACATATCCGCCTTTGACGCCACACCAATCAATGTTCCCAATGTATCAAACAAATCAACAAACATAAAGGTCAGCATAATTGTTACAAAATTAAATGAGAACAATTGGGTAAAATCAAACTGCATAAATGTTGGTGCCAAACTGGGAATACCAAAATTGCTGAAATTGGGATAAGCACTATACATTCCTGCGGAGGGATTAGGCACATACAGACCAACCATCTGCAGAATAATAGTTACTACATAAGTTCCCAAAATACCAATCAAAATAGCACCCTTAACTTTTTTTGCCATAAGAATACTAATCAAGAATACACCAAATACACAAAGAAGCACGCCCATACCTGTGGAATAAATAGACCCGTCAGCAATTGCCGCCTTAAAATTATAAATTCCAACCAACGTAGCAGGATTGTCAACTACAAATTTGGATGTCTGCAAACCGATAAATGCGATAAACAAACCAATTCCGGCAGACACACCACATTTTAACCCCATAGGAATTGCATTAAAAATAGATTCACGCACAGGTGTTACAGACAACAAAATAAATAAAATACCCTCAACAAACACCGCCGCCAAGCCAAGTTGCCAAGGATAACCCATCTGTCCGCAAACTGTAAAAGCAAAAAAGGCGTTCAACCCCATACCGGGCGCCAAAGCAAAAGGATAATTGGACAACATTGCCATCAGCACTGTTCCCACAAAAGCACCTAACGCAGTGGCAACAAAGATTGCCCCGCCATCCATACCTGTTACACTTAAAATTGCAGGATTGACTGCCAAAATGTAAGCCATAGTCATAAACGTGGTAATACCGGCTATAACTTCTGTTTTAACATCAGTACCATTTTCTGCAAGGTGATAAAGTTTTTCTAACATAATTGCACCTCTTTCTGTTATGATATAGAAATTATACCATAAAAATTCGGCTCATGCTATGCAAAAGCCGAATTTTTTTAATTATTTTGAAATTAATGTTCGGATTTTTGGTTAAAAAGCCCAACTTATACCACAGAAACAGGGTCAACATCAAAATAAATATTTCGCATGGTTTTAAATTCACTGGCAAGCAACTCTTGCTTAACCTCACTTAAATCTTTAGCTTTAACAATAATATTAAATCTGTACAAATCTCTTACTTTTGGTACCAAGCCCGGGAACGGGCCTAAAATTTCCACCCCATTTTCAGCATTTTTTGATGTCCTTAAAAAAAGAATAATACGTTCTGCCAAATTTACTGCATTTTTATCGTCCCTGTCCAAAATCGTTAATTTCATCATCTCACAAAAGGGCGGGTACATATATGCCGCCCTGTTTTTCAGTTCTGCAACAGCAAAGTTTTCATAATCTTGCTTGGCTGCCAACTGCAAAATCATATTTTCCGGCTCGTATGTCTGAAAAACAACTTTCCCCTGCTTTGCACCTCTGCCTGCCCGTCCTGCCGCCTGTGTCAACAAAGCAAAAGTCCTTTCCGCCGCCCTGAAATCAGGCAGATTCAAACTGCTGTCAGCACTTAATACCCCTACCAAAGTTACTTTGGGAATATCATGCCCTTTGGCAACCATTTGTGTTCCTATCAATGTATTATAACTGCCGTTTTTAAATGAGTTAAGTATTTCCTCGTGGGCAAATTTTTTTTGTGTGGAATCTTGGTCCATCCGCAAAACTTTCAATCCGTCTATCGCGCCCAATTCTTCTTCCGCCTTTTGTGTCCCCGTACCAAAAAACTTAATCCTCCGCGAATGGCAAGAAGGGCACTCCTGTGGTACGGGTAAAGTTTTACCACAATAATGGCATCTCATAATACCGCCCGCATTATGATAAACCAAAGCCACATCACAATGGTCACACTTGATTGTATACCCGCAATCCCTGCACATAACAAAAGTTGAATAACCTCTGCGGTTCAAAAGGACTATGGCTTGGTCTTCTGCTTTAGCTAAATTTTTCAAAGAAAGACTCAATTTCCGCGACAATACGCTGAAATTTTTTTCTGCCAATTCCTGACGCATATCTACGATTTCAACAGTAGGCAAAGGTTGACCTAAAGGCCGCTTACGC
>JAGHTS010000011.1 GCA_018065225.1 Candidatus Phascolarctobacterium caballi | reverse complement strand
CATAAATACTATGTGTGTGAATAATGGCATTTATATCTTTTCTTGCCCGATAAATTTTTTGATGCAATGCCAATTCACTGCTTGGCTGCAAAGGATGTTTTTCACCTACAATAACAATGTCCGCAGGTTTCAAATCGGCATAATTTCTGCCGGAAGGAGTTATTGCCAAAGTATCCCCTACCCTGACACTTACATTTCCCCAACTTCCCAAAGTCAAACCTTTGGCAACAAATAATTTGACAGTTTCAATTATTTCTTTTCTTGCCTGTTGTTTGTTCATTTGGTTTCAGCAACTTTCTTACGTAACAAAGCAATACTTTGTGTATATGGCGGACGCAAAACTCCATATTCTGTAATAATTCCGCTAATCAATTCCGCAGGCGTAACATCAAAAGCAGGATTAAATGCTCCCACTCCCTCAGGAGCAACCTTTACTCCGTTAAAAGACAACACTTCTTCCTGATTCCGTAATTCCACAGGAATATCTTTACCGCTTGGGGCAGTAAAATCAAAAGTGCTGACAGGTGCGGCAATATAAAAAGGAACATTGTGTGCTTTACAAATCAATGCCAAACCATAAGTGCCAATCTTATTGGCAGAATCGCCATTCAAAGCAATACGGTCAGCACCTGTAATTGCAAAATTAATACCCTGTTCCTTAATTGTCCAAGCAGCCATTCCGTCCGTAATAACACGTACAGGTATTCCGTCCTTATGCAATTCATAAGCAGTAAGACGGGAGCCCTGCAACAAAGGACGGGTTTCGTCTGCATAAACCATTTTAATTTTCTTTTGAGCGTATGCCGAACGGATAACACCTAAAGCCGTACCCCAACCACAGGTAGCCAACGCCCCCGCATTACAATGGGTAATGACCACGGCATTTTGCGGCACAACTTCCGTACCATACTCCCCCATTTTTTTATTAATTTTAACATCTTCCGTTTGAATGCGAATAGCAGCATCTTCCATCCGTTGGATAATTATATCAACCGTAACATCATCAGAACATAGAGCAATGTTATATAGTTTGTGTGCCGCCCACGCCAAATTGACTGCCGTCGGACGTGCAGAAATCAAATCATCACGGATAATTTTTAATTCATTAATAAAGTCGTTCTTTTTACTGATTTCTTTGGCACCTAAAACCATAGCAAAAGCGGCAGCCGCACCAATAGCAGGTGCTCCACGCACTTGCAATGTTTTGATTGCATCCTTAACTTGATGGTAATTATCGCAAGTAAGATATTTGACTTGTTTGGGTAATAAAGTTTGGTCCAAAATTGCCAAGTCATTTCCAGACCAAATCATTGTCGCATACATTAAAGCGAAAACCCTCCAATTTCTGCCAAAGCATGTTCACAATTGCAATACTTGTCATTAAAATCATTATCGGCTAAAAATGTATCAAAAATCTGATTGATTCTTTGTACACTAATTTTCATACCTTCCTGCACTTCCGTATTGGACAAAGGATTCTTGCTGATACCTGCGGACAAATTGGTCACAACAGCCAAAGCGGCATAGTGCATTTCCGCTTCCCGTGCCAAAACACATTCCGGACTGTTTGTCATATTCACAATATCTGCACCCAACATACGGAATGCCTTGATTTCCGCAGGCGTTTCAAAACGGGGACCCTCCGTTACCACTATCGTACCATTTTTATGATAAGTAAAACCTAATTTGTCCAAACACAAAGATAACTGCTTGCGTAAAGTTGAACAATACGGATTGGAAAAATCAATATGGGCAACCTTTCTATCAGGCGTATCAAAAAATGTATATATTCTTGATTTGGTAAAATCTAATAATTGGTCACAAAGCACAAAGTGCATCGCTTTCATATCAGGATTTAACGAGCCAACCGCCGCTGTTGCCAATATGTCTTGAACCCCTAATTTTTTTAATGCCCAAATATTGGCACGGTAATTTATTTTATGTGGCGGTACGGAATGGTTTACACCATGCCGTGTTAAAAAGACAACTTTGTTTCCATACTTTTCCCCAACAAAACATTGGGCGGAACCATAAGGTGTCTGCACAATATTTTCTTTAAAACCCTTAAATACTTCGGGACTGTAAACACCGCTGCCGCCAATAATACCAATATTTCTCATTTTGCCACCATCCTGTACAAATAATTGAAAACACCAGCAAAAGTATAAGCAGACATTAAGGCAAATGCCCATGCATTAAAATTCACAAAAAAAATATAAGCACCCAGTGCAACACCTAACACCACCGAAACCACAGTCAAAGGCCCCAAGGGATTACCTTTTCCTTTACAATCAGGAAACTTCACTTCACTATACATTAAAATCGCAATGAACAAAGTTAAAAGTGTTGAATAAAGCACACCAAAATCAAACCCGCTTAAAACATAAGTTGCCAAAAAACAAGCCCCCGCCGGAATAGGCATACCCTGAAAATAACCGTGTACCACACTTGTACTGATATTAAATCTTGCCAAACGCATAGCACCGGCAAAAGTAAACAACCCTGCCACAATTTGTCCATAAACACCACTTTCAGTCAAAGCATATTGATAAATCAAAATTGCCGGAGCCACACCAAAACTGCACAAATCACATAAAGAATCAAGTTGGACACCAAATTCTCCCTGACAATTTAACAAACGGGCAGCCCTGCCGTCACAAGCATCTGCCAAAACTGCCAAAACAATAAAAATTGCCGCCCAAAAGAAATCGTTTTGACAACTCTTAAAAATAGACAATACACCTAAAATCAAACTTAAACCGCTTATACTGTTAGGAACAATTCGCCTGTAATTCACTCTTTTATCCTTCCTATCGGTGTAATACCACCCTTTACATTTTGTCCTTTTTTAACCAAAATTTCTACATTTTTCGGGACAATAACTTCCGTACTGCTGCCAAATTTAATCATACCATAACACTCACCCTGTTTAACAACACTGCCCAAAGTTACCCAACTTACAATCCGTCGTGCCAAAAGTCCTGCCACTTGTACCACCATAATTTTAATCTTGCCATTATCCAAACCTATTGCATGCCTTTCATTTTTAAAAGTTGCCGACTTTTGAAAAGCAGGAACAAATTTACCAACATTATACCGTTGGTATTTAATCTCCCCCGCCATAGGGCTGCGGTTCACATGAACATTGAACACACTTAAAAACACCGTAATTTTAATTGCCGGCTCGTTCAGATATTCATCATCATAAATATCTTCAATTGCCATTACCCTGCCATCTGCCGCTGAATAAATAACATCACTGTCATTAGGCAAAGGACGATTGGGATTACGGAAAAAATAAATAAAATACAATGTCAAAAGTATGGGTATTACAGCCCAAGTCAGACCCCATATAAAAAATGCAAATATAGATGCAATTACCCCTGCCAAAATAAAAGGATAACTGTCTTTAACAATTGTCATC
>JAGHTS010000228.1 GCA_018065225.1 Candidatus Phascolarctobacterium caballi | reverse complement strand
CAGTTGGAAGGCAAGCGGGCAGTAGAATGTGGGTATTGGGTAAATTATCGTTATAATCCGCAACTGAAAGCAGAGGGCAAAAATCCCTTTACTTTGGACAGCCCCGAACCTACAGGTAATTTCCGTGAATTCTTGATGGGAGAGGTACGATATTCATCTTTGGCAAAACTTTACCCCGACAAGGCGGAACAACTGTTTACCAAAACAGAACAAGATGCCAAAGAACGTTTGGAAAATTACAAAAAACTGGCAGGAAAATAAAATTCGTTGCTTTAATAACTTATTTGTGATAAGATATTCAAGCTAATAAAAAATAACTTGATGCGGGAAGAGGTGAAAACAGTGAAGGAAAAGATTCATCCAAACTTTAAAGAGGCGAAGGTAACTTGCGCTTGCGGCAATACCTTTATGACCGGCAGCGTGAAAGACGAGATTCGCGTGGATGTTTGCTCTAAATGTCATCCGTTCTTTACGGGTGCACAACGAAATGCAGCAGCCCGTGGTCAAGTTGAAAAGTTTAATAAACGTTTCGGTAAAGGCAAGTAAGAAACTGCCCGCACAGCGTGCGGGCAGTTTTTATAAGGAAAAATGAGTAAATTTAATATTGGCGGACAGGCGGTAATTGAAGGAATAATGATGCGGGGAGCCAAACTGACAAGTGTGGCAGTCCGCAAACCCGACGGCACTATTGCGTTGGAAACAAAACCTGCCGGCACTATCCGCGACAAATATCCAATTTTAAACAAACCCTTTATCAGGGGCATGATTATTTTGTGGGAATCATTAAGGGATGGGATGGTTGCCCTGCAACGCAGCGCCCAACTGGCAACAAACGGAACAGAAGCGGAAATGAGCAAGGGGGAAACAGTTTCCACAGTGCTGGTGGCAGTAGTGTTGGCTGTGGGGTTGTTTGTAATAGTTCCCACTTGGTCAATGCGGTTTTTGCATACGGTGACGGACAATCCTTTGTGGTTGAATTTGGCAGAGGGAATTTTGCGGATGCTGATTTTTTTGGCTTATGTAGTGGGAATTTCCCAGATGCAGGACATCCGGAGGGTTTTTCAGTATCACGGGGCGGAACACAAAACAATTTATACCTATGAAGCCGGGTTACCTTTGGTGGTGGAAAATGTACGTAAAATGAGTACTTTGCATCCCCGTTGCGGCACTAATTTTTTGATGATTGTCATGCTTATCAGTATGTTTGTCTTTGCTTTTTTTGGTTGGCCCAATGTGTGGGAAAGAATTGTCAGCAGAATTGTGATGATGCCCGTGATTGCC
>JAGHTS010000207.1 GCA_018065225.1 Candidatus Phascolarctobacterium caballi | reverse complement strand
GACATATAGAGCCAAACAAAACGTACATCTTTAAAGGTGGACGTGGCTCTACTAAATCGTCTTTTATATCACTCAAGCTGATTGAGCTGATAAAGAACAATCCCGACATCCATGCGTGTGTAGTGCGTAAGGTTGCCGGCACGTTGAAAGACTCGGTGTTCTCGCAAATCAAATGGGCAATTCATGAGCTGGGCTTTGATGATGAATTCCACATCAAGAACAGCCCGTTAGAGATACAGTACAAGAAAACTGGACAGATAATATATTTCCGTGGATGCGATGACCCCGTAAAGCTTAAATCAATTAAGCCCCCGTTTGGCTATATCGGCATTCTATGGGTAGAAGAACGTGACCAATTAGAGAGTGCCGCAGATGAACGAAACATCAAACAGTCAACATTGCGTGGCGGCTCTATTTCTTACGATTTCGCAAGCTATAACCCCCCGAAATCAAAAGATAACTGGGTAAACAAAGAATTACTTGTACCCGATGAAAACCGCATTGTCCACAGCTCAACGTATCTTGACGTGCCGGAAGAATGGTTAGGCACAAAGTTTATACAAGATGCAGAACATCTCAAGGCAACAAATTACGATGCATATGAGCATGAGTATTTGGGCGTGGCAAACGGCATTGGCGGCAATGTCTTTGAGAATATAGAAATTAGGGAAATCACAGACAAAGAGATTCAATGGTTTGACCACATATATCAAGGTGTTGACTGGGGCTGGTTTCCCGACCCGTTTGCTTTTATCCGTGTGCATTACGATGTGAAAAAAGAGGAAATCTATTTTATTGACGAGCTTGTGAACAACAAGACGAGCAATGAAGCAAACGCACAAACTCTAAAAGCCCGTGGATATGATGATGCATATATCACTTGTGATAGTGCAGAACACAAATCAACGGCAGACTTCCGTGCAAGCGGCTTACCGGCAAAGGATGCTTTAAAGGGTGCTGGCTCGGTAGAATACGGCTTGAAATGGTTACAGAGCCGCAAGCTAATAATAGACCCGAAACGTACCCCATACGCTTTAAAAGAGTTTATGGAATACGAATTTGAAAAAAATAAAGATGATGACTATAAGAGCGGTTATCCCGATGCGAATAACCACACTATAGATGCCTTGCGTTACGCTATGGAACGTGAGAGTAAAAAGTATTGGAGTAAAGCTTAATTGGACATCTTACAACAGCTTAAAGGGCTTGGCTTTGATACCGTGCCCGAAGATTTCTATAGGCTTATTGATGGCTGGAAAGAATGGTATGACGGTGACGTTAGAAAATTCCACAGCTATCACATTTATAACGGACAAAGCAATGTACTATGCCACAGATACGGCATGGGCATGGCTAAAAAGGTTTGCGAAGATTGGGCAAATCTTTTAATGAATGAAAAGGTGCACGTTACTCTTGAGGGCGAAAAGGAACAAGAATTCCTTGATACCGTGCTTAAAGGCTCTAATTTCACCGTCAAGGCAAATGAAATGCAGGAGCTTAAATGCGCTTACGGTACGGTCGCTTATGTTCCCCGTGTTGTTGGTGTACCCGTTAACAAAGAAACCGGCAACGTTGTTGGTACAGCCGAAAACATCATTCTTGACTATGTATACGGTAAAAACGTACTGCCGCTGTCTTGGAGTAACGGAGAGGTAACCGAATGTGCATTTGCCACAGAACACGTTACCGACAACGACAAGTACGTGTATATGCAAGTACACCGTCTCAACAGTCAAAAGGAATACGACATTGAAAACCATCTATATGACAACAATGACGGTAGTCTTACAGAAATAAAGCTTACCGATTCCAAACTGTTTGAGAACATACCGCCCGTGGTACATACCCACAGCAAGGAACGTCAGTTTGTCATTGACCGCATGAACGTGGTTAACAACGCTGACCCGACCTTGCCTATGGGTGTAGCGATATTCAGCAACGCCATTGATAATCTCAAGGCTTGCGACATTGCATACGATTCTTACGTCAACGAATTCGTTCTTGGCAAAAAGCGTGTAATGGTAAAGGCAGAAGCAACAAAGGACTTTGACGGTAATCCGTTCTTTGACCCCGATGACCTTGCTTTTTATATGATGCCGGAAGATAGTGAAGCTGGCTCAATGATTCATGAAATCAACATGGAGCTGAGAGCCGCACAGCATAACGCTGGCATTCAAGATATGCTCAATTTGCTGTCCGCTAAAGTGGGATTTGGCGAAAACCATTACAAGTTTAATCAAGGCAGTATTGCAACGGCAACGCAGATTATCAGCGAAAACAGCACACTTTTCCGCACAATTAAAAAGCATGAAATTGTGCTTGAAACCGTGCTTGAACGTCTTACTAAAATCATTCTCCGCATGGGCAATCAGTTTATGAATGCCGGTCTTAATGAGGACGTTGAAATGTCCATAGACTTTGACGATTCTATCATTGAAGACAAGCAAACCGATTTCGGCAGAGACGTGCAAATGCTGTCAATGGGCATTATTCAGCCTTATGAATTCCGCATGAAATGGATGAATGAGGATGAAGAGACAGCGAAAAAGGCATTGCCCCAAATGACCCAAATGATGGGCGGTATAGAGGAGATTGAGGGTGAAGAGTAATGCAATACCCGATTACTCCCGAATACATTCAATACGCCCCTAAAGCCCTTGAAAAGCTTTACAGAGAGCTTGAAGCGTTTGTGTTACAAGATATATGCTCAAGGCTCAAAAACGCTGACAGCCTAACAGCAACGGCAATAGAGCAAATTAAAACATTGCAGAAACGTGGCTATAATCTGTCAGCAATAGAGCAGTACATTAAACGGCATTTAAAGCTCTCTAACGCAGAGTTTGACAAGATAGTAAATCAAGCCGTAGCAGACAATCAACGCTATTACAGCAAGGTTTTAAACGCCACAGAGCTAT
>JAGHTS010000256.1 GCA_018065225.1 Candidatus Phascolarctobacterium caballi | reverse complement strand
TCCCGCCTTTGTAAATTCAAAATCAAATGGCTTTTCAAAGTGAAAAGTTCAAAAAGGCAAAGTAAAAATCACGTGATATTTGTTAAATATCACGTGATTTTTAGAACGCATTTTTGTGAAATTTGGTGGTTTTAAAAGCAGTTTCACCCCAAAAAATCTATAATTAGTGGTGAGGTTGAATTATTGATACTATAAATGGTATAATAAACAATACTTTGGAGGTTAGAGGCGTGAAAAAAATATTAAGTGTATTATTAATGATAAGTATGTGCGGGTTGGTTGGCTGCGGCAAGGAAATGGTGGCAGTAAAACCTGATATTGTTTGTAATGTATCAAAAATTATGGATGATATAAGTACATTGGAAGACGAAGATTGCAATAAGATTTATGGCGGCAAAGTGATTTGTGCTGATGGTGAAATTGTTAATAAAGGCACGGATGCGGACGATGCCACAGTGGTTACTATGTCATTTTTGAGGGGCAAACAGCATAATTGGGCAATTAGGGCCTATGTTAAGGATGAACATGACAAGGACAAACTGAAAAAGATGAATAAAGGTGATGCTGTTACCATTCAAGGCGGGGTTGCTCAAAGCGGTTTGACCATTCCCCGTAACGGTGACAGGGTGGTTGAGTTGTTGGATGCCAGAATTGTGGCAAAGTAAGTTCAGTTGTTGGCAAGCAGTCAATCTCTGTAAAGGAATTTACACTTTTACAGAGATTTTTTATTTGGTAACGGATTTTAAAATATTTTCTTGTTATACGAACGATGGTTGCCTATAATTTTAAATATGTTCGCAAAAATGCGGAAACAAATTTTGAGGAAAGGAGTTATGCAAATGATGCAAATGAAAAAATCTCTTTTGATGGGTATGGCGTTGGCAATGGTGCTGGGTACAGCAACTATGTCAGCAGCGGAGGCGGCAAAACAGTTTAAAGTCGGTGTGTGTCAGTTGGTGGAACACAGTGCTTTGGATGCCGCAAATAAGGGCTTTGTGGACGGCTTGGCAAAGCGTGGGTTTAAGTCGGGGGAAAATGTGGTGTTTGACCAACAAAATGCACAGGCAGACCAGTCCAATCTGCAAAATATTGCCCATCGGTTTGTGGCGGCAAAGGTGGATTTGATTTGTGCGATTGCAACTCCTGCGGCTCAAACTATGGCGAATGTTACGGATGAAATTCCCGTTGTAGGTACAGCGATTACTGATTATGTGTCGGCAAAATTGGCTAAAAGCAATGACAAACCCGGTCGGAATGTTACGGGAACAACGGATATGAATCCTATTGCAGCACAAGTGGATATGTTGGTGAAATTTGTACCAAATATTAAAACGGTTGGTACGATTTATTGCAGCAGTGAAGTGAACAGTCAGGTACAGATTGATATTATGAAAGCGTATGCCGCCAAAAAAGGTTTGCAAGTGGTGGAGGCAACTGTCAGCACAGTAAATGACATTCAGCAGGCGGCACGCAGTTTGGTCGGCAAATGTCAGGGCGTTTATGTGCCGACTGATAATATTTTGGCAAGTGCTATGCCGACTTTGGTGGAAGTTACCAATGAGGCAAAGTTGCCTGTGGTGGCTGGTGAAGGCGGTATGGTAAAAGAAGGAGCCATGGCATCTTTGGCAATTGATTATTATACTTTGGGTTTGCAGACGGGGTATATGGCGGCAGATATTTTAAACGGCAAAAGCAAACCTGCCGATATGGCGATTCAGGGGCAAAAGGATTGTCAGCCCATTGTCAATGCCAAAACACTGAAAGTTTTGGGACTTAAAATTCCTGCGGAATATAAAAATGCCACAGTTGTCGGCAAATGAAAAATTTGATGTAGATTAGGTAGTATGGTAAAATAGTCAAATAGCGTTGGCAGTTTTGTCTGACAGAAATTACCAACGCTTATAAATAAAATTAGCAGTATGGAAGGATGGTAGAAAAAATGCAAAAATTTTTAACACGCTTTACAAGATTTGTCTTTAGTCTGGCTTTGACAACTGCCCTGATTGCAGGCGGTGTTGAAGCGGCAAAAACTGTGAATGTGGGAGTATGCCAATTGGTGGAACATCCGGCATTGGATGCTGCCAATAAAGGTTTTGTGGACGGTTTGGCAAAAGCCGGTTTTAAGACAGGGGTTAATCTTGTAATTGACCAACAGAATGCGCAAGCAGACCAATCAAATTTGGCTAATATTGCGCATCGTTTTATTTCTAAAAAGGTGGATTTGATTTGCGCTATTGCCACTCCGGCGGCACAGACAATGGCAAACGCCACGGATGAAATTCCTATTGTGGGTACAGCAATTACCGATTATGTAACTGCCAAACTGGCAAAAAGCAACGAGCAACCGGGCAGTAATGTTACAGGCACAACGGATATGAATCCGGTGGAAGCGCAATTAGATATGTTGATTAAGTTTGTACCTGACATTAAAGTCATAGGTACGATTTACAGCAGCAGTGAAGTGAACAGCCAGTTGCAAATTGAGATTTTGAAAACTGCGGCGGCAAAGCGCGGACTGCAAGTAAAGGAAGCCACAGTCAGCACGGTAAATGATATTCAGCAGGCGGCACGCAGTTTGATTGGCAAGGTACAGGGAATTTATGTTCCCACAGATAATGTGGTGGCAAGTTCTGTACCGACTTTGTTAAGCATCACAGACGAAGAAAATTTGCCTGTTGTGGCCGGAGAAGGCAGTTTGGTGGAAGCGGGTTGTTTGGGCAGTGTAGGTATTGATTACTATCAGTTGGGTTTGCAGACAGGACTGATGGCGGCAGATATTTTGAGCGGTAAATCCCAACCTGCAACAATGGCAATTCAGGGACAAAAAAATTGTGCGGCAATCGTTAATATGAAAGCATTAAAAAATTTAGGATTGAAATTGCCAAACGAGTTTAAAAACGCCAAAAAGGTAGGTTGAGATAAAGATGTTTGATTTGTTGTTACCCACAGTGGCGCAAGGACTGCTGTGGGCGGTTATGGCTTTGGGTTTATATGTAACCTTTCGTGTGCTTGATATTGCCGATTTAAGCGTAGAAGGGTCATTCCCTTTGGGCGGGGCAGTTGCGGCGGTAATGTTGGTAAAGGGGGCAAATCCCTTGACCGCATTGCTTGTGGCGGCAGCAGCAGGATTGTTGGCAGGAGTAGTTACAGGTTTTTTACATACCAAAATGAAAATACCTGCGTTACTGGCAGGCATTTTGACAATGATTGCGCTCTATTCAGTTAATCTTCGGATTATGGGAAGGGCCAATCTTTCTTTATTGGGAGTCGACCATACTTTTACCATCGTCAAACATTTCTTGGGTTGGAAAAGTGCGCCGACTACTTTTGTTGTAGGCATTATTGCATGTTTGCTTGTGGCGGGATTAATGTATTGGTTCTTCGGTACAGAAATAGGCACAGCCATTCGTGCCACAGGATTCAATCAGCAAATGATAAGGGCGCAGGGTGTTAATACAGACATTACCATTGTTTTAGGTTTGGCATTGTCCAATGCTCTGGTTGCAGTCAGCGGTGCTTTGGTTGCCCAGTCCAATGGCTTTGCAGATGTGGGAATGGGAGTGGGAATTATCGTTATCGGACTGGCTTCGGTCATTATCGGTGAAGTGTTATTCGGCACCCGTTCTTTTAAAAACTGTTTGATAAGCGTAGTGCTTGGTTCTATAGTTTACAGAATTGTGGTGGCAGTTGTGCTGGCAATGGGTATGCCGCCCAATGATTTAAAAATGTTCACCAGCATTTTGGTGGCGGTTGCTTTGGCATTGCCCCTTATAAAAGCAAAATTGCGGAAGGGGGTGCATTAAGATGTTAAGAGTAGAAGGAATCTCCAAGACCTTTAATGTCGGTACCGTCAATGAAAAAAAGGCACTTAACAACCTTTCCTTACATTTGGCTCCCGGTGATTTTGTGACAGTTATCGGCGGAAACGGGGCAGGAAAATCCACCCTGTTAAATTCGGTGGCAGGTGTGTTTGCGGTAGATGAAGGAAAAATTTTGATTAACGGAATTGATGTCACCCATTTGGCAGAACACAGACGCGCCAAGTATATCGGCAGAGTGTTTCAAGACCCCATGTTAGGTACAGCTGCAGGAATGATGATAGAAGAAAACCTTGCTTTGGCAATGCGACGTGGCAAAACACCCGGACTGGGGTATATGATGGACGGTAAGCAGACAGATTATTTCAAAAAGTTGTTGGCAGAATTAGATTTGGGATTGGAAAACAGATTGACCGCTAAAGTCGGCTTGTTAAGCGGCGGACAGCGGCAGGCATTAACATTGTTGATGGCGACTATGAAAAAACCTGAATTGTTGCTGTTGGATGAACATACAGCGGCACTTGACCCAAAAACCGCAGAAAAAGTTTTAAACTTAACAGAAAAAATTGTTAACCGTGACAAACTTACAACATTAATGATTACACATAATATGCGTGACGCTTTACGGTTTGGCAACCGTCTGATAATGATGAATAACGGGAAAATTGTAGTAGATGTTGACGCAGAACAAAAAGCCAAGTTGAAAATAACAGATTTGTTAGATTTGTTTGAAAAAGCCGCTGGGGCAGAATTTGCCAACGACAGTATGTTGTTGGGATAAAACAATTTTACAACTGTCAAATTTCACAAAACTGCGTTCTAAAAATCACGTGATATTTAACAAATATCACGTGATTTTTACTTTGCCTTTTTGCACCTTTTATTTTGAAAAGGCATTTGATTTTGAATTTGCAAAGGCGGGAGTGCAAATTAAAAACCGCTTACGATGTTCAACTTCGTAAGCGGTTTATATTTTTGTTAAGGCATTTATGATTTCGGCGATGTTGTCAAAGTTTTTTTGACTTAGTGACTGCAAATCTTTGATGATGTTCCGCATTTTTTCGGGATTGTGTGATTTAGTTTCAAAAAACTCGGACGGGGTGATTTTTAGGTAATCGCAAATAAAGAAAAAAGCGGACATAGAGGGCATGGCTTTGCCGGCTTCAATAAAGTTTATATAATTTGGATTTTGTCCAATGGATAAACTCATATCACGTGCGGAAATGCCTTTTTGGGTACGCAATTCGTACAATCTTTTTTGAAAATCTTCTTCAAACATAATTCCTCCTTATACAATATTTTATATAATACACTTAATAATT
>JAGHTS010000099.1 GCA_018065225.1 Candidatus Phascolarctobacterium caballi | reverse complement strand
GCCTGAATGAAACGGAATATGTTGTCTATGAACAACAACACGGCCTGACCGCCAACATCACGGAAATATTCCGCCATTGTCAATCCGGTCAAGCCTACACGCATACGTGCTCCGGGCGGTTCGTTCATCTGACCGTAAACCAAAGCGGTCTTGCTGATAACGCCAGATTCCTTCATTTCACCCCAAAGGTCGTTACCTTCACGGGTACGCTCGCCTACACCGGCGAATACAGAGTAACCGCCATGTGCAGTAGCAATATTATGTATTAACTCCATAATAATAACTGTCTTGCCTACACCGGCACCGCCGAACAGACCAATCTTGCCGCCCAACGCATAGGGGGCAATAAGGTCAACGACTTTAATACCGGTTTCCAAAATCTTTGTAGAAGTTGCCTGTTGATCAAAAGTGGGTGCCGGTCTGTGAATAGGCCAATAATCTTCTGCCTTCACAGGGGTATCATCCTTATCTACTGTTTCTCCAAGAACATTAAAGATACGTCCCAATACGCCCGGGCCAACCGGAACTGCAATAGGACGACCAGTATCTACACAACTCATGCCACGCACCAAACCGTCGGTGGAACTCATAGCAACGCAACGTACCACATTGTAACCGATATGTTGCATTACTTCGCAGGTAAGGTGAATTGTCGCCTTTCCGTCCGGAGTTTTTCCGTCAATCTTAATTGCGTTCAGCAAAGCCGGTAATTCTTTTGGAGCAAATTCGATATCAATTACAGGGCCTACTACTTGTACTATTCTGCCTGTATTCAAGTTAGAATCCTCCCTACATAATTATTCTTGTGCTTGTTTCAACGCTTCAACACCGCCGACAATTTCGTTAAGTTCACGGGTAATGCCTGCCTGACGGGCTTTGTTATAGCTTAATTCCAAATTGGAAACCAAAGCCGCTGCATTATCAGTTGCAGACGTCATTGCGGTCATACGTGAACCCAATTCACTGGCAGCAGATTGAACCAACGCTGAATAAATAACTGTTTCAAGATACTTTGGTGCAAGGACACTCAGTATCTCATTTTCGCTCGGTTCGAACATAAATTCTGCACTGGCGCCAACCTCTGATTTTTCATCTTGGGCAGGCGGCTCCACCGGCAGAACTTTTTCCAGTGTGGGTACTTGTGAAAGGGCTGTCTTAAATATTGTGTAGACAATATACAACTCATCAAATTCACCCTCTGCAAATCTTTTTGCCGCATCCCGTGCAATTTCTGCAGCATTTGTAAACTGCGGACGGTCACTGAACCCGATGTGGGACTTAATGACATTATATCCACGATGTGCAAAAAAATCTTTTGCCTTACGGCCACTGGTAATTATTACTGTTTCTTTGTCGCATTTGACGATTTCCGCCAAAGCCAACTTCAAAACATTGGAGCTGTACGCACCTGCCAAACCCTTATCAGAGCATACGACAAGGTACGCAACCTTTTTTATCTCTTCACGCTTTTGCAAAAGCGGGTGTTTTTTAACGTCCAAACCGGCGAGAATCTTTCCATCTGCCACAACATGGCCCAGCACTTCACGGATTTTGATTGCATAAGGTCTGGAAGCGGCGGCACGGTCCTGTGCACGACGCAAACGGGCTGCAGCCACCATTTTCATGGCCTTAGTAATCTTGCCGATATTGCTTACCGATTTCATGTGGCGACGAATCTCGCGTGCGGTAGCCATTAATCAATCACCTCGTTCCTACGAAGCTATCCTTAAACTCAGCAATTGCCTGTTTCAAAACTGCCTCGTTTTCGTTAGAAAGTTTTTTGGAAGATTTAATGTCAGCACCAACTTCGGGATGATTGTTGTCCATAAACTCCAAAAATTCCTTCTCACAACGTGTAACTTCTTTAACCGCTACATCGTCGAGGTAACCTTTGGTACCTAAATAAATTGCCATAACCTGTTTTTCAACGGGCAACGGACTGTATTGACCTTGCTTTAACAATTCCGTCAAACGTTGTCCACGATCAAGTTGTGCTTTGGTGGCTTTATCCAAATCAGATGCAAATTGGGCAAATGCTGCCAATTCACGGTATTGTGCCAAATCCAAACGCAAAGTTCCGGCAACTTGTTTCATTGCCTTAATCTGTGCCGCACCACCTACACGGGATACGCTCAAACCGGAGTTGATTGCGGGACGGATACCGGAATAGAACAATTCTGATTCCAAGAAAATTTGTCCGTCCGTAATGGAAATAACGTTAGTGGGAATAAATCCGCCAACGTCGCCTGCCAA
>JAGHTS010000262.1 GCA_018065225.1 Candidatus Phascolarctobacterium caballi | reverse complement strand
ATTTTTCATAAAAACAAACGCTATTTTTAAATAGCGTTTGTTTTTATGAAAAATTCTTAATTTTTAATTAGTTTCTTTTTATACAATACATTTGCCCCCTGATACCAAGTAACCGCTTCTTCTATCAAAACATTATCCGGTTCCAATAAAGTATAATCACTATTTGAAAAATCATTTATACGATAACATGTTGCCTTATTGCCCGGTGCCAACACTACTAATTTATTTCCCTTAATAAATCCCATCTGTTGATAAGTGCTAATAAATGCCCGCTCTGCCCCCTTGACAAGTTTATTAATATCATATCCCAACGTTTTAGATTGGTAACTGAACCCCAACATTCCCAATACCGTTGGTAAAACATCAATCTGGCTCATCAGGCGGTTGTTTTCTCCCGCTTGTATCAATTTAGGTGCATACACAATACATGGGATTTTATAACTGCTTACAGGCAACTCCACTTTTCCCGCCGCTAAAGCATTATGATCCGCCAAAATTACAAATACAGTATTATCAAACCATGGTTTTTTTTCACATTTTTTTAAAAAATCATCAATTGCCCAATCCGTATACATAACCACTGAATTACGTACACCTTGTGGAGCATCTATCCTGCCTTCAGGAAATATAAACGGTCTATGATTAGTTGTAGTCAAAACGATTTGAAAAACCGGCTCTTGTTCCCGTGCTTGTTTATCTAACCGCTCTATTACCTGTTCAAATAAAATTTCATCTGCCACACCCCATATTGTGTCATTAAAAATTTTTTCCGAAGGAATATCATTTCTGTCATAGACATCAAACTCATTGCCTTGAAAAAATTCATTCATATTATCAAAATAACCATATCCGCCATACACAAATTCCGTAGCATAACCATGTCCACGCAACTCTGTTCCCACTGTATGGAATCCATGACAATCAGGCCTGCGGATAATAGATTGTCCCGGTGTTGGCGGCAAAGACAAAGTTACTGCTTCCAACCCCCGTACCGTCCTTGTTCCAGTTGCATAAACATTGGAATAAACAAAAGATTTTTTTGCCAACGCATCCAAACATGGGGTCAACGAATTTTTATTCCCGTTCATCCCCGTATAACTGGCACTTAATGATTCCACAACAATCACACAAATATTTGGAGTGTCACCACTTAATTCATTATGATTGGTAATATTACGTGTCAAATCATTACGGTTAACAAAAACTCCCCCATCCAAAGCCATTTTGGCACGCAACGCTTCCAAAACTGTCTTTTCATCACGATGGCGGTAAAATCTGTCATAATCCAATTCATTATTAAAAAACGCATACACAAATTGATACACCCCATTACGGGCAATTTCCTGATTATAAACATTTTCAGAAACCAGAGTTGCCATATTATTATTGAAAAATAAAGTTCCAATTACAATAAAAAATGCATAAAATACAACTCCGCACAACCTGCATTTAAACGTTGATATTCCAAAATCTTGCGGTATTAAATAGTTTAATAATCTAATAATAATTGTCGCCAAAACTAATACCGACAACACTAAAATTATTAAACTGTAACTTTCAAAAATATTGCCAAAAAGTTCCTGCGTATAAATTAAATAGTCAACTGCTATAAAATTATAGCGTGTATGAAATTCTTCCCAAAAATAATATTCACTGACCAAAACAAAAGCACAGTACACTCCAAAACAAAACAACATTCCCTGAAATATCTTGCTTACTATACCATTATTTAGCCATTTGTCTTTAAGCAAAAGCAACAATGCAACCGGCAACAACAAATAAAAAACAACTAACATGTCATAGCAAAAACCAAGCCCCAACATCTTAATTGTTACAGACGTATCCCAAATTATTTCTTTGGCACCGATTGCCATTAAAACTATGCGCAATAAAAATTGCAAAATGCAATAAACAATACCTAATTTAATTAAAAAAACATATCTCGTATTTGATAATATTTTGGACATAATGAAAATATTG
>JAGHTS010000093.1 GCA_018065225.1 Candidatus Phascolarctobacterium caballi | reverse complement strand
AGCAGCAGCACTAACACCAAATTTTTCCTCCAATGCCTTTACGAGCTCAGCAAGCTCCAACACGGTCATTTTTTCAATTGCTTCAATAACTTGATTCTTATCCATTTTTAATCCTCCATTAATTTAATAAAATATTTAAAATTTAATTGCGTTATCACGCTGCCGCATCAAGCGGACTCTTTTTGTTTACGGACTGCTTCAAGCGCGTAAACAACTTTGGTGATTGTACCGTTGAGTACACGTACAAACCCTGTAATCGGACTTTGCATACTGCCCAACATTTTTGCCAACAATACTTCTTTTGGCGGCAATTCTGCCAATGCCTTAACAGCTTTAACATCAATAACTGTCCCATCCAATACTGCCAGCTTAATTTTCAACTTGCTTGTAGATTTTACAAACTCACAAACAATTTTTGCAACTGATACGGGGTCATCTTTGGCACAGGCAATTGCAGTATTTTCTGCCAACGCCGGCTCCAACCCATCAATGCCAAGTTCCTTAGCCGCAATTCTTAAATATGTGTTTTTTACAACACCATATTTAACTCCGACTTCACGCAACTTAGCACGAAATTTCGTATCATCCGCAACTGTCAAACCTTTAAAGTCAACAAGAATAACTGCTTTGGAATTTTGTAACAGTTCTTTTATTTCAGCTACTTTTGCCACTTTTTCCGGTCTTATTGCCATTGGGTTGCACCTCCTTCTTTAATGATTTTGTTAAAATCAAAAAGACCTTCGGCCGCTATGCCGGAGGTCGGAAATCTATCCTGCTCCAGCCTCGGCAGGCGTATTTTACTTACTTCTTGCGAAACCTGCTGTCTTTGGCCCGATAATCTTCTGATTTAATTGTAACAAACGGATTATTTGCCGCTGTCGGCTTTAAGAGTATCAATCTTTACGCCAGGACCCATAGTAGTACTTAATGTAATACTTTTAATATAGGTTCCCTTTACTCCCGATGGTTTAACTTTAATTAATGTATCCATCAACGCCAAATAGTTTTCCAAAAGCTTGTCTTCTGCAAAAGACACTTTACCAATAACTACTTGAACATTACCAGATTTGTCGCAGCGGTATTCCACTTTACCTGACTTGATTTCATTAACCGCTTTGGTTACATCCATTGTTACTGTGCCAACTTTAGGGTTTGGCATCAACCCGCGGGGGCCGAGTACTTTACCTAATTTGCCGACAACACCCATCATATCAGGAGTTGCTACGCAAACGTCAAAATCCATCCAACCGCCCTTAATTTTTGTTGCCAGTTCATCACCGCCAACATAATCTGCACCGGCAGCTTCGGCTTCCTTTACTTTCGGTCCCTTTGCAAAAACCAAAACTTTTTTAGTTTTGCCGGTACCATTGGGAAGCACCATTGCCCCACGTACCTGTTGGTCAGGATACTTTGGGTCAACACCCAAACGAACCGCCAATTCAACAGTGCTGTCAAACTTCGTTACAGAAGTTTTTTTAACAAGCGCTACAGCTTCTTTTGGAACATAGAGCTTGTCCGCCTCAATCAGCTTTAAGGCATCATCATACTTTTTACCCATTGTTTCCTCCTTGTGGTATTAACGGTTTTGCAACCTCCCACTACATCATCCTTCGATGGTAATACCCATAGATCTTGCAGTACCTTCAATCATACGCATTGCCGCTTCAATACTGCCTGCGTTCAGGTCCGCCATCTTGGTTTGTGCAATTTCACGCACTTTGTCACGGCCCACCTTTGCAACCTTTAACTTATTCGGTGTCCCGGATGCTTTTTCCAGCCCTGCTGCCTTTAATAACAATACAGAAGCCGGCGGGGTCTTGGTAATAAACGTAAAGGAACGATCCTCAAATACAGTAATTTCAACAGGGATAACCAAACCTGCCTGTTTAGCGGTACGCTCGTTAAAATCCTTGACAAAGGCCATAATGTTTATACCAGCTTGACCAAGTGCCGGACCAACTGGGGGTGCCGGAGTTGCCTTACCGCCAGGAACCTGTAGCTTTACTACCTTGACAACCTTCTTTGGCATTATTTCACCTCCTTTTAATTAATTTCTTCAATTTGAAAATAGTCAACTTCAGCACGGGTTTCACGCCCAAACATGTCAATCATAACTGTAACTGTGCCACGATTTTCATTGACTTCCACAACTTTGCCAATAAAATCCGCAAAAGCACCATCACAAATACGCACATTAGTGCCAACTTTGACTTTAATTTCAACTCTTTCTTTCTTCTCAACCTCTGCTTCGCCAACAGCCCTAAGCAAACGCTCTGCTTCAACGTCAGTCAAAGGTACGGGAACTTTTTCCGAACCGACAAACCCTGTCACGCCCGGAGTGTTACGTACAGCATACCATGTTGCAGGGTCAACAATCATTTCCACAAGAACATAGCCAGGATAAAGTTTCTTTTGTACAATCACACGCTTGCCGTTTTTATCCTCAACAACATTTTCCATTGGTACAACAGCCCTGAAAATCCTGTCTTGCATACTCAAAGATTCGACCTTATGCATCAAATTATTCTGTACTTTGTTTTCGTAACCCGAATAGGTATGTACCACATACCAGTGCTTTTCACCCATGAACCATTACTCCTCTACTTACTGCAAAATCAGTCGGAACAAGCCGCTGAAAAAGGTATCAATGATCCAAATCAGCGCCGCACAAAAAACAACTGAAATGATTACCACAACAGTATGACTAATTAACTCTTGTTTAGTTGGCCAAGTAACTTTTTTAAGTTCTTCAGCTGCTTCTTTGATGAAATTAAAAACATTCACCAGTCATACCCCCAGTACAATCCACAATTGTTATTTTGTTTCTTTATGCAAAGTATGCTTTTTGCAAAACTTGCAATACTTTTGCAATTCAATACGATCAGGATCGTTTTTCTTGTTTTTGTTTGTCTGATAATTTCTTTGTTTGCATTCTGTGCACTCCAAAGTAACATAATTACGCATTTTTTGCACCTCGCTTAACGTAAATTAAAACACAACCTAAACAGGTTGCCTATATAAAATACCACAAGTATATATATAAGTCAAGAAAATATTAAAAAATAAACCCCCTTAAAAAAGGGGGATATTGTTTGGTAGCGGCACACGGATTTGAACCGCGGACACAACGGGTATGAACCGTTTGCTCTAGCCAACTGAGCTATGCCGCCAT
>JAGHTS010000284.1 GCA_018065225.1 Candidatus Phascolarctobacterium caballi | reverse complement strand
CTTCAATCTAATCATTGACCCTTTGTTAAATGTAATGAATGTCCCAGCAAATATTTATCAAGACGGCAAAAACTATATCCTCATTATCATTAACGGTTTGGCGGCAATGATGGCTTACAACCTGTTCTCTGCTATCCTGCGGGCGCTTGGTGACAGTAAAACACCTCTTTATGCCTTAATTATCTCAACAGTTATTAATATAGGATTGGCAATTTTATTTGTCGGCCCTTTGCATTGGGGTATTCCCGGTTCTGCCTACGCTTTAGTCATCGCTCAAGCCATCTCGGCTTTTTTCTGTATCATTTGGATATATCATTACCTGCCGGAACTGCACATAAGTTATCAAGATTTTATTTGTAACTGGTCAGAAATTTGGGAACATCTTCGTATGGGGTTGCCGATGGCAGGTCATTTTTCTGTATTAGGAATCGGCATTTTAGTAATGCAAAGCGTTGCCAATTCTCTCGGTCCAGAAACCATCGCCGGGTTTACCGCCGCAATGAGGGTAGAGCAAATCTGTACCCAACCAATGGTCAGTGCCGGACTTGCAATGGCAGTATTCACCGCTCAAAATTATGGTGCCAGAAAAATTCACAGGATCCGTGATGGAGTAAAAACCATGAGTTTATGTTCACTTGCCTATGCTGTCACTGCAACAATAATAATTGTTTTATTTGGCGAACAAATAGTTAACCTTTTCTTAGATAACCCTCAATCAGAAGTAATGGCATCTGCCCGTGCCTATTTTCATTACAGTATTCCATTTTATTTCTTTTTAGGACAAATCTTTATTTACCGCAACACTTTACAAGGAATGGGGCTTTCTATGCTACCCTTGTGCGGTGCCGTGTTGGAATTGATTGCCCGTTGCGGCAGTGCCATTTTTCTTGCCCCTTTAGTCGGTTTTATGGGCGTGTGCCTAGCAGAGCCAATCAGTTGGTTCAGTTCCAGCAGCCCTTTTGCAGGATTTTACTTTTACTTTATTAAAATATTGGAACGATCTTACCAACCAAAACAACCTTTTACTGACAACTAACATTTCTTGCCGGCGATAAAATTTTCAAAAAATTTTTTATCGCCATTTTTTTGTCATAATCTCAAAGTAGAATATAGCCAACAAAGGGAAATCCCGATGTTAATATCAAGTAAAGGATGTGATGAACATGAAAAAACAATTTTTAATGGCAACCGTTTTCACCGTATTGTGTGTAGGTGCAGCATTCGCTAAAGGAACACCCGTCGCTCCCATGAATTTTACCCCTGAACAATGGGAGCAGTTAAAAACCATGAAACCAGAACAACAAACAATGGCATTTATGAAAGGTGTTCATCAGAAACTGCAAACAGAAAAAATGAATGCCCTTACTCCGGAGCAACGTGCCGAAGTAGAACAATTCTTAAAAGATGACAAAACACAACGGGAAGCGATGAATGCCCGTCTGGAAAAAATGACCAAGGAACAAAAAGAAGCCCTAAAAATGCAGTTCCCGCCACACAGCAGACGTTACCCCGCTTTATTTAAAGGTTGTGACGGCAAAAATCCGGAAATGATGAAACACTTTAACGGTCACAAGTTTGGACACCATAATAAGTTCCACCAGCCCAAACACCCAATACCTCAAGATTAAACAAAAAGACGCAGTTCAATGAACTGCGTCTTTTTTATGCACTGATATTTGTCCGTAACTGAATTGCCTCCGCAATATGTTTTGCTTGAATATTTGTTGACTTATCTAAATCTGCAATCGTCCGTGCCACCTTCAAAACCCTGTCATGGGAACGGGCAGACAAATGCAATGCCCCAAAATATTTTTCCAACATCTTTGCCGCTGTTTCATCTAATTCACAAAACTTTTCCACCTCACGCCTGCCCATCTGTGCATTACAATAAAATCCTGTACCTGTCAAACGTTGCAACTGAATATTCCTTGCCGCAATCACCCTTTTACGAATATCCGCACTGCTTTCACCGGGTGCTTTATTTTGCAATTCATTAAACTCCACACGCACAAGATTAATCTGCATATCAATCCGATCCAACAACGGCCCGCTAATTTTATGGTGATAATTTTCAATATCTTTCGGCTTGCAACTGCATTGATGCACCGGGTCACCCAAATATCCGCAAGGACAAGGATTTTGTGCCGCCACCAATAAAAACTTGCTGGGAAAACACATCTGTGCCTTAACCCGGGAAATATTCACTTCCCCATCCTCCAACGGCTGACGGAGCATCTCCAAAGTACTACGCTCAAATTCAGGTAATTCGTCCAAAAACAAAACACCGTTATGACTTAAAGTTACTTCACCCGGACGAGGAATAGTCCCGCCGCCCAATAATGCATTTGAGCTTGTAGAATGGTGCGGACTGCGAAAAGGTCGTTCCACCATCAAGCCCTTATCTCCAAGTTCACCGCTGACAGAATAAATTTTTGTAACTTCCAACGCTTCTGCCTCGGTCATTGGTGGCATAATCGTTACCAGCCGGCGTGCCAACATAGTTTTACCACATCCCGGAGAACCAACCATCAAAATGGAATGTCCACCCGCCGCGGCAATTTCCAACGCCCGACGTGCCACAGGTTGTCCTTTCACATCTGCAAAATCAACACTATATGCCCGTTCAATATTACTTAAAATATTTTCTTTGGGCAAAGGTTGTAAAGGGTATGTTGCCGACAAATGAGCAACCAACTCACTTAAAGTCCTTACCGCATAGACATCAATACCAGAAATTAATTTTCCTTCCGCTGCATTGTCCACCGGAATAAAAATTTCCCTATACCCTTGCTTTTTCGCTTCCATTACCATTGGCAACACACCACTTACCTTACGAATGCCACCATCCAAAGACAATTCACCAATAAAAATTTTATCTAAAACATCTGCCTGAGAAATTTCCTGCCCATTAGCCACCAACACGCCGACAGCCATCGCCAAATCAAGTGTACTGCCCTCTTTTTTCAAATCAGCAGGTGCCAAATTAATTACCAAATTATTCATAGGGAAAACATATCCGCTATTGCTTATCGCTGACTTTACACGTTCTCTTGCTTCTTTAACCGCCGTAGTCGGCAAACCAACCACCTCAAATTTTGGCAAACCGTTATTTATATCAACTTCAACCGTTACTACAACACCATCAATTCCAAAAGTTGTTTCTCCTAATAATTTTGCAAACATAAAGAACCTCCTAAAATTTTTTGTTTTTATTATTATATCTCATCAAATTTTAAGTAATTTGTCTTTTGGCCAATTGACTAAAAAGTCCACCCAATGCCATTAATTCTGCATACGATCCTTCTTCCGT